>NZ_JBSFTV010000004.1:20780-249715 GCF_053591455.1 Streptomyces sp. NPDC003016 | reverse complement strand
AGGGCGTCGTACGGGACCCGGCCACCGGCGATCTCAAGGTGGTGGCGGTAACCGCCGAGAACGAGTCGCAGATCCTGATCCACGACGCACACACCACCTCACCCACCACAGCCTTCGCCCTCTCACGCCTCGCCGACCCCGACACCCTCCACCACACCCCCATCGGCGTCCTGCGCAGCACCACCCGCCCCGTCTACGACACCCTCATGGCCGACCAACTCGACACCGCCACCGAACAGAACGGCAAAGGCGACCTGACCGCACTCCTGGCCGGCAACGACACCTGGACGGTGGAGGCATCCCGATGACCTACGTGATCGCCCAGCCCTGCGTGGACCTCAAGGACAAGGCATGCGTCGACGAGTGTCCTGTCGACTGCATCTACGAGGGCCCGCGCAAGATGTACATCAACCCGGACGAATGTGTCGACTGCGGCGCCTGTGAACCCGTCTGTCCGGTCGAGGCGATCTACTACGAGGACGCCGTGCCGTCCGAGTGGGCCGGTTACCTCACTGCCGATCAGGAGATATTCGCCTCCCTCCCGTCCCCCGGCGGCGCGGGCGGCGCCGGGCCGCTGCCCGCCGATCACCCCGTCGTCGCGCAGGAACCGGTGAAGGAGCCCGTGAAGGAACCGAGCTGACGCGACCGGGATTCCCGTCCGTTCGGGAGCGCTCCTCAGCCGGTCTTCAGCAGTGCTTCCCCGGTGCTTCAGCGGGGTGGGGCAGAGTGGTGGTACCAGCGCGCCGAGCCCCACCTCGCGCCTCGCCCTCTTCCCCTTCGCACGCGTCCGTGCCCGCAGAGCCGCCAGACACTGCACAGAGGACTCCCATGGACACCGTTCCCACGCATGCCGCTTCCTACCTCGGACCGCATCACCTGGTGCGCAGGCCGGGCAGCCCCGAGGCGTTCCTGCTCGACTCGTCCGCGCCCGTGCGGCAGCACTTCGCCTTCTCCACCGAACTCTCCGACGGTCAGCGGTTGCTCGGCGATCCGGCGGCGCCCTTCCACGATCTGCTGTTCCCGGTCGAATCACTGCGCCAGGCCGCGATGTTCGCGGCGCGCCGCTACTTCCGGGTCCCGGAGACCAGGCACACCGTCCTCGCCTCGGGCGGCACGGAGATCACCGCCGTGGACCCGTGGCGGCGTACGACGGACCATGGCCGGCTCACTCTGGAGCTCGCCCTGACGCCGGTCGACGTGGTCAACGGCGTCCCGCGGGGAATGGAGTGCGACGCCGTCGTGTCCATCGACGGCGAGCGCTGCGGCACGGCCGGGGCGCGGCTCGTCTTCCTCGCGCCCGGGGTCTACCGGGGCCACCGTGACCTGGGCCGCCGGCAGAGCGAGGAGTCCCTCGCCGCCGGGCACGGGGACATTCCGTCGCCCGGCGTGTCCGCGCCCGAGCGGGTGGGGCACCGGGACCCGCGGAACGTACTGGTCGGGCTGCCCGTGGAGGAGGACGGCGAAGGGCTGGCGTTCCCCGTCGACGGCGTGGCGGCCGGTGACCTGCTGCCCGGGACCGCCGGTGAGGTGCCCGCCGTCCTGTTCCTGGAGGCTTCGCGGCAGGTGGCCCTGTTCGCCGCCGCCGAACTTCACGGCTTCGTACCGTTCCACGCGCTGCTGACCCGCTGGCAGGCGTCGTTCAAGGGGTTCGCCGAGCCCGGCCTTCCGCTGCACTGCACCGTGCGCGGGGACCGGGCACCGGCCGGCCGGCCGGACCGGGACACGGCGGGGCGCCCGGTGGCCGATCTGCGCCTGTCCTTCCTCCAGGGCGACCGGGTCGTGGCCCGGGTGTCCGCCTCCGTGGTGCAGGACTGCTAGGCCCGCCATGCGATTCCGAGTGCTGGGGCCCGTACGCATGTCACCCCGTACGCCGTCCGCCGCCAAGCCGCGCGCGGTGCTCGCCACGCTGCTGATGAACATCAACGCCGTGGTGTCGACGCACACCCTGATCGACGAGCTGTGGAGCACCGGGCCGCCGCGGACGGCGGCCACCACGCTTCAGGTGTACGTGTCGCAGTTGCGCAAAGCGCTGCTGGAGGGCGGCGGGGCGCAGGACGGCCGGCAGCCGCTGCTGACCAGGCCGCCCGGCTACCTCATCGAGGTCGCCGACGACGACCTCGACCTGGCGGTCTTCGAGTCGTTGCGCACCGAAGGGCGGGCGGCCTACGCGCGGCGGGATTACGGCGATGCCTCGCACCTGCTGGGCCGCGCCCTCGGGCTGTGGACGGGACCCGCCCTGTCGGGCATTCCGCACGGGCCCTCGCTGGAGACGTCCGCCATAAGGCTGGGCGAGCTGCGGGCGGAAGTGCTGGAACAGCGCATCTCCGCGGATCTGCGGCTGGGCCGCCACCAGGAGCTGGTCGGTGAACTCATGGCGCTGGCCCACGAACATCCGCTGCGCGAGACCCTGCACTGTCACCTGATGGTCGCGCTGTACCGGGTCGGGCGGCAGTCGGACGCGCTGCGGGTGTACCAGCAGGCGCGGCGGTCCCTCGTCGAAGAGCTGGGCGTCGAACCGGGGCCCGTGCTCAGCCGGCTGCTGGAGCGGGTCCTGGCCTCGGACCCTTCGCTCGCCTGGCGCGGAGATCCGGCCGCCGGCGTCGGCGGTTCGCGGACCGGCACCGGCGGCCGGGGCGGCCAGCACGCCGACGCGGTGGACTGGCTGCCGCCCGCCCTCGCCGACTTCGCCGGGCGCACGGACCGGCTCGCCGTCGGCACGCACTTCTTCTCGGGCCAGGCGTCGGGGCTGAGCCGCGTCCTCGCCCTGACGGGCAGGGCGGGTTCCGGCAAGACGACACTCGCCGTCCAGCTGGCCCACGAGGCGACCGGCCTGTTTCCCGACGGGCGGATCCTGGTGACCCTGCGGGACGCCGGCGGGCGGGCCATGGAACCCGGCGGGGTGATGGCGGCGCTGCTGCGCCGGCTGCACGGGCCGGCCGCACCCGGGGCGGCGGGCCGGCCACCGGCGTCGGAGGCCGAACTGGCGGACCTGCTGCACGGGCGCACCGAGGGCCGCAAGCTGCTGCTCCTGCTGGACGACGCGGTGTCGGAGGCACAGGTGAGGCCGGTGCTCAGCGCGGCACCGGACGCCACCGTGATCGTGACCAGCCGCCGGGCGCTGGGCGCGCTCGACGGCGTACAGCATCTCGTACTGGAGGTGCTGAGCCGGCAGGACGCCGAGCAGCTGCTGGTGTCCTGCGGCGGGCCCCGGATGAGCGAGGACCCGGACGCCGTCTCCGAGATCGCCCTGCTCTGCGGCAACCTGCCGCTGGCGCTCCGGGTGGCCGCCGCGGGTCTCGCCGCCCGGCCGCACTGGACGGCCGCGGGCCTCGCCCGGCGGCTGCGTGACGAGCGGACCCGGCTCGCGGCTCTGCGGCTCGGCGATCTCGACGTACGCAGCAGCCTGCTGACGGCGTACCAGGACGTGGGCGAGGAGGAACGCCACACCTTCCGGGCCCTGGGCCTGGCGCCGCTGCCCGACTTCGCGCTGTGGAGCGCCGCGGCGCTGCTCGGCACGGACCTGCCGACGGCGGAGCGCCGCACCGAGGAGCTGGTACGCGCCCATCTGCTGGAGGGCCGGCGGCGGCCGGGGCGTCTCGCACCGGTGCGGTACGGCTTCCACTCGCTGCTGCGGGCACTGGCCCTGGAGGTGCAGGCCGCCGAGGACGTGACGCACGGGGCGCGGGCCGCGGCCACCGAGCGGCTCTGCCGTGCCTTCCTCTCCCTCGCCCGGCACGCGGACGCCCAGCTGGCGCCGGGCCGTGACCTGTTGGTCTTCGAGACGGAGCCGCTCGCCGGTGTGTCCCCCGAGGCGCTGGTGGGCACGGCGCCACTGCTGTGGTTCCAGGAGGAGGCGACGGGGCTGCTCGAAGCGGTGCGGCAGGCGCATGCCGCCGGGCTGTGGCAGCTGTGCTGCGCGCTGGCTTCCGCGTCGGCCGGCTACTACGAGGCGAACGCCCTGTGGGACGACTGGGAATCCGGCCACGAGCTCGCGCTCGACGCGGCGCGCCGGGCCGGGGACGCACACGCGGAAGCGGTCGTTCTGCGTTCGCTCGGCGACCTGGCGTGGCAGCGCCACCAGAGCTCCCTGGCCATCGACAGGTACCGGCTCGCCCGGCATCTGTTCACCGGCCGCGGCGATCGCCTCGCGGCGGACCGCTGCCTGTCCGGCGAGGCCGACGTACTGCTGGGCCTGGGGCGGGCGGCGCACGCCGGACAGGGTTACGCCGGCGCCCTGCCGGCGGGCCGGGCCGACGACGACGCCCGGGGCGCGGCTCAGGCACTGCGCGGCCTCGCCCTGGTGGCCCTGCGCGAAGGGCGGCCCGAGGAGGCCCTGGGTCTGCTGGGTGAGTGCGAGACCGCGGCCGGTGACGCCGGTGACGAGCGCTGGCGCGAGTACGCCCGGCGGACGGCCGCCTCGGTACGGGCCGCCGTCGACGCGGGCGGGGACGCGGAGCAGCTCGCCCGGATGCCCCTCGAAGTCCGTCCGGGGGTCTGGCTGTTCGTCCCTCCGCCGGCGGTCCGCCACGCGGCCTGACGAGCGTCCCGGCCCCGCCCCCGGGCCCCCGGCGGCCCGGGGGCCCGGGGGCGGTTACGCCGGGCGGGGCTCCGGGACGGCGGCGGCCCGCGGGGGCGTGGCGGCGCGGACGACCGGCTGCCGGCTGCGGAGCATCCGGCGCCAGTGTTCGGCGCTGTGGTCGGCGGGCTCCGTGGTGGCCATGAAGTCGCGCAGTACGGACTGGAACCGCTGCGGATCCGTACGGAACGGGAAGTGGCCGGCGTCCTCGAAGATCTCCAGCCGGCTGCCGGGCATCGACACGTGCCCGAGGCCGGCGTGCAGCGCCGGTACCACCTGGTCCCTGCCGCCCCACACCAGCATGGTCGGCATCCCCTGCGCGAGGTAGCAGCGGTCGAGCATCGTGCCCACCTGCCCCCGCCAGTCGACCACCGCGCGCAGCGTCCGGATGAAGGCGCTGCGGGAGGTTCCGTCGGGCAGCGCGTCCACCACCCGCAGCAGGTCGGGCGCGTCCACACCGAGACCGGTGTCGAGGAACTGCAGGGCGCGCACCGCCATGCCCAGCTGCCACCGCATGGTGGGCAGCCGCAGGGCCATGAGCAGCAGTTCCGCGCCCGGCAGCGAAGCGGCGCGCAGGACCGGGGTCACCTGGCGGCTGATGCCGCCGGTGCCGACCAGTACGAGCCGTTCGCAGCGCTCGGGGAACTGGTAGGCGAACTGCATCGCCACCGCGCCGCCGAACGAGTGCCCCACCAGGGTGACCTTCTCGACGCCGAGCACGCCGAGCAGGTCGCGCATGCCGTTGGCGTACGCGGGGAGGGAGTAGTCGGCGCGGGGCTTGTCGGACGCGCCGTGACCGAGCAGGTCCGGGGCGATGACCCGGTAGTCGCCGGCGAGGCCCGGCATGATGTCGCGCCAGGTGTCGGAGGAGTCCCCGATGCCGTGGATCAGCAGGATCGCTCTGCCCTTGCCGGCCATCCGGAAGGCGCGCCGGTAGCCGTGGACGGTGCGGTGGCGGAGCTTGATCCCGGCACCGGCGCCCTGCCGGTCGGGGGCGGCGCCGTTGAGCGAGGTCACGGCGGTCAGGCCCCCTTGTGCGCGTGGCGGCGTTCGCCCGGCTTCCCGGCCAGGGGCCGAAACGGCTGGACGGGCCGGTGGTGGACGGAGGTCAGGTCGCTCTCGGTGACACCCAGCGAGGCGAGGCTCTGCCAGGCGCGTACGGGGGTGACCGAGGTCCTGAATGCGGGTTTGGCGCTCATGACGGCCTCTCACTGAGTGAGGTACGGGGCTTCGGCAGGAACCGGTTGCGGCGTGCGAACCGCAGCCGCAGCAAGGAGGAGAACAACCAGCGCCGCATCGCGCCCAGATGCGCGGGGGAGCCGTGCACGTCGTCGAAGGTCTTGAAGCGCACGTCGGCGAGGGAGCGGTGCAGCAGGGCCTGGTCCCGGGCCGGGATGATCTCGTCGCGGCTGCTGGCGACGTACCGGACGGGGATCCGTACGCCGTTCAGGCGCTCGGGGGTGAGGGCGAACTCCGCCAGTACGGACCGCAGTTCGCCTTCACCGGCGGAGCCGGTCAGCCGGCGCAGCGTCTCGACGGTGATGCCCGGCACGCGCGGCCACCAGGCTTCGTCGGTGAAGAAGTCGGCCACCGGGGCGCCCACCGTGAGGACGCTGCGGATGCGCGGGTCCTCGGCGGCGGCCCGCAGGGCGAGGTGGCCGCTGAAGCTGAGCGCCAGCATGGAGGTGTCGGTGACCCGGGCCCGGCCCTCCAGCCGGTCCATCAGGAAGGACAGCGTGCGCCAGGACTCGGGACCGTAGGTGAACGTGTTCTCGCCGACGCCGGGCAGCTCGGCGACGACGGCCGCGAAACCCAGCTTGCGGAGCACGGGCAGCAGCGGCGCCCACTGTTCCTTGACGCTGACGATGCCGCCCATGACGACCAGCAGCGGCCGCCCCCTGTCCAGCCCGGAGGCCCAGCAGACGACCGTCCCCTCGGGGTGGCCGAACTCCAGCCGCTCGATGCCGCCCTGCCGGAGCCGCCACTGGTCGAAGGCGTCGACGCAGAGCCGCTGCGCCAGGGCGCGGTCCTCGTCGGCGGGGTGGGGGAACCGTGCGAGCGCGTAGTGGCGGCAGGCGTCCAGGAGGTCGCCGCGGGTCGCGGCGGCGCGGCCGGCGGCCGTCCACACGGCGGCCCAGGAGCGGGCGTCGCCGGGCGTGTCGTTGCCGATGCGCGCGAGGATTTCGGCGGTGTGTCCGGGGGACATGCCCTGGCCACCGGCGTGCAGCCGGGCGAATTGCTTGAGCTCTTCCAAGTGGTCCATGGGGTCCATGCCTCACCGTCCGGTCAGTGGATGGCGCCGTCGGGCCGGCGCAGACCGAAGCCGCATGCCCGGTCGACGGCGATGTGCGCGGTCCAGCCGAGCCCGGCGAGCAGCAGCGGCCGGGAGGCCGTCAGCACGCCGGCGGCCAGCAGGGCCGCCGCCAGGCGCGGGTCGTGCAGGGTGTTGTACGGGCCGACCGTGCCGGGCGGCAGCCGGCCGGGGCCCGTGGCCGGCGGGTCCGCCCTGCGGAGGAACACCAGGTCCGGAGCGACGAGCGCGGCCCAGAAGGGCAGGCCCACGGCGCCGCCGAGGGCGAATCCGGAGCCGAGTGCGGCGACGCCCACGGCCGCGCTGAGCGCGCGCCCCGCCGGGGTCCGCCACGTCCAGCGGTCGGCCGGTTCACCGGGCGGCACGGGCCGGGGGGAGGGCGCCTGCGGTGCGGATGTCCGGAGAACGGCGGACATGAGGTCACCTGCGGACATGGGGTCTCCTCTCGCTGTGCGGCTGCGCGTGTGAGGTCGCGGGGTGTGCGTGCGGTCGCGGGATGTGCGGTCGCGGGGCGTGCGGCCAGTCTTCCGGCGGCCCCTTGAGCCCCGCTTGTACGGGCCGGGAGGCGGGACCCGGCCGTCACCACCACTCACCACCACTCGCCGGCCGCGGAAACCTGCGGTTCGTCCTCGCCGAGCACCTCCGCGAGCGCGTCGACGATGCCCGGGTCGAGCGCCGTCCCGGCCATGGTGTCGTCCGTACCGCCGAAGCCCGCGTCTCCCAAGGCCACGCTGACCGTGTACCGGTCGTCGACGGAGTAGGTCTGGAAGGTCCATTCGCGTCCCGTGCCGGTGATCCCGTTCGGGCCGAGGACCTCCACGGACTCGCCGTCGGGCCGGAAGCCGAAGTCGGTGAAACGGAACTGCATGCCGAGCCCGATCGCCTTGCTGTACGCCTCCTTCAGCGTCCACAGCCGGACGAGCGCGGGATTGCGTTCTTCCGCCGGCATGCCCTCGATCTGCTCCACCTCCAGCGGGGTGCACAGGTGGCGGCCGAGCCCGGGACCGTACAGCGCCCGGTCGCTGCGTTCCGCGTCGACACCGATCACCCCGCCGGTGGCGAGTCCGACGAGGAGCAGGTCGTCGGTGTGGCTGAGGCTGATGTGCACACCGTCGTACCCGCGCAGGTAGGGCCGGCCGGTGGGCATGTAGCCCAGTTCCACGGACTGCGGCGGGACGTGCAGCGCGGCGGCCGCGGCGAACTTGAGCAGCACCCGCGAGGAGGCGAACCGGGTCCGTACGTCCGGGTGCGTCAGCTCCAGGAAGCGGGCCCAGTCGCGGCCCAGGAGCGTACGCAGCCGCGGGCCTCCGGCGCGTTCGGGGCGCCAGTCGTCCAGCCGGGCGTAGAGCACCGCGCTCGCGTGCCGTTCCAGGTCAGCCCGTACGCTGCCCCAGTCCCCGCCGGGTCCCGAGATCGCGATCGGCTTTCCCAGGGTCCGGCCCGGGATCCTGTGCCCGGCAGCCGTCATCGAAAGCCTCCATGAGGTCGTGTACGTCGGTCAGCACATCCGCCGCGGCCGCGCCGTCGATCACCCGGTGGTCGAAGGTGAGGCCGAGCTTCATGACGGGGGCGCAGACGACGCTGCCGTCACGCACCACCGCCCGCTCCCTGATCCGTCCCGCGCACAGCGTGACGGCGGTGCCGCCGGCCGAGTGGAAGCCGTCGACCGCGGTGTGTCCGAGCGAGCTGACCGAGACGGTGCCGAAGACTCCGGGACGTTCGCGCGGGTCGCGCAGCGCGGCCGCGAAGGCGGCGCGGCCGAGCGCGGCCGGCAGCCGTCCGAGCATCCGTACCCCCTTGAACTCGGGGAGTCCGGCGGCCCGTTCGCCCCGGTAGCGGTCGACGCGCTCCTGGATCTCCCGCAGGCCGGCGCTCTCCAGGCCGGGCACGAGCGCGGACAGCACCGTGCGCTCCCCCGCCACGGTCCGGTCGAGCGCCAGCTTCGCGGTGACGCCCTGGAACCGGACGATCCGCGGCGGGCGCAGCAGCGGGAGCCGCCCGGACGCCATCACGGCGTTCGCGTGCGGATGCCGGTCGAGGACGCGGCCGGCCGAGTGCAGCAGGTAGCTGACGACGGAGTAGCGCTCACCGCGGTCGCGGGCGGCGGCCCGGTGCTCCTGGATCCGCGTCATGTCGACCTCGGTGTCCAGGTGCACCGGGCGCTGGCCCGCCGCCCACTCCAGGAAGTACAGCGTGTGCCGGCGGCGCCGCTCGGTGACGGTGACGGCGCGGGTCCCGGCGGCCCCGGCCGCTCCGGCGGCGGTCACGGGGACACCGCCAGGTCGTAGATCTCCTTCAGGCTGCGGGCTTCGAGCACCTTGCCGACGGGGACCCTGCGGGCGGTGGCGAGCTCCAGTGCCGTGACCAGCTTGAGGAGGTGGAGGGAGTCCCAGTCGGGGAGTTCGTCGAAGTCCGCCGTCACCTGTCCGGGCTCCAGCGGCATGCCGATGTCGTCGCGGACGATACGGGTGAAGTCGTCGAGGGTGAAGCCGTCCGGGCTGCTGGTGCTCATATCTTCTCCAGGGCGAAACCGGCTTTGATCCACTTGCTGGACTCCACCGCGACGGCGAGTGCCTTCTCCCCGCCGGACATCCGCTGGAGCAGCTTCTCGATCTGCAGGAAGGGCAGGGCGTTTCCGTTGTTGCCGGTGTCCGCGACGCAGGACACCTCGTGGGCGGTCGGCAGGCCGAGTTCCTCGGTGATCCGCCGCGTCATCCTGCCGGACAGCTGGGGCGGCAGGATGTAGTCCAACTGGTCGGCGTCCCAGTCGAGTTCGCCGAGCATCTCCCACAGGATCTCGACGGCCATCACCGGTACGCCCTCCTCGATGGCCTTGTAGTCCTCCGTCAGCGCCTGCCGGTCGTCGTACCGGTCGGCGAGGCCGAACCACTCGATGACCTGGCCGGGTGCCCGGCCGAGTCCGGTGAAGCGGTTGAGGATGTGCCGTACGGCGACCCGCTGGCCGACCGGTTCGGCGGTGAGCACGGCGGCCCCCGCGCCGTCGCCGAAGAGCACGAAGTTCACCAGGTCGCTGGGGGCGGCGCCGGACAGGTCGCGCTGGAGGTCCAGGTGCTTGCTGCAGACGTCGCCGCCGATGACCAGGCCGGTCCGGTACTGGCCGGAGGTGATCAGGGCCTGGGCGACACCGAGGGCCTGCACCGCGCCGGCGCAGCCGGACTGGAGCTGGAAGGTGGGCACCTGGTCGAGGCCGAGCTGGTCGGCGACGTGGTTGACGGTGGCGGGCATCAGGGTGTCGGGGGTCGCCGTGCCGAGCACGACGAACTCGATGTCGGACCGGTCGACGCCCGGTGCGTCGAGGGCGCGTCCGGCGGCCTGCGCGCACAGGTCGGCCAGCGACCAGCGGACCGTGCCGGTGGCCAGGTCGCGGGCGAAGTGCCGGGTCCTGGTGCCGATGAAGACCTCGATCCACTCCTCGTTGACGCCCAGCACCTTGGCGAGGGTGGCGTTGTCGACCGGGTCGCCGGGCAGGGCGGTGCCCACGGACGCGAGGTACGTGGTCGGGGCGGTGGAGGCATCCGACTGCTGGGTCATGCCGTCCTCTCTTCGTGGCCGGGTGCGGCGGTGGCGCCGATTTCGTGCAGGTAGCTGATGAGGTCTCCGATCGAGGAGAGCCGGGGCAGCAGGTCCTGGACCGTCAGTGAGGCGAGGCCGGTGAGCCGTTCCTCCAGCCGGTTCTTGAGTTCCATGATCATTACGGAGTCGAAGCCGAGGTCCTCGTACAGGCGCGAGTGCGGGGCGAGTTCGGCCCCGGAGTAGCCCCCGACCTGCCCGACGGCCTCCAGGGTGGCGCGTGCGACCGGTCCGTCGGTCCTGCCGCGGCCCAGGCCGAGCACCGCGACGGCGGCCGACGGCAGACCCGGCTCCGCCGCCTGCTCCCAGCCCTGTTCCCGTCCCTGTTCCCGTCCCTGCTCCCGTCCCTGCTCCCGGCCCGCGGACCGCTGCTGGGGCACCACCGCCGGGCCGGCGGTCTCCGCCGTCGCACCGCCGCGTACGGGATCGCGGGTCCAGTAGCGGTGCTCGTCGGAGAAGGCGTACGGCGCGAGCTGCTGCGGGACACGTTCCTCCGGGGCGTACACGGCGTCCCACCGCGGGTCGGTGCCGCCGCGGTACAGCTCGGCGAGCGCCGCGGCCAGGTCCCGGCCGCCGGACTCGGTGCCCCGTACCGGAAGGACGTGGGCCGGGGCGGCCGTGGACGTCCTGCCGAGCAGGCGGACCATCCCGGAGAGCACCGGCTGCGGGCCGGCCTCCACCAGATGGGTCGCGCCGTCCTCCAGCAGCCGCGCGGCGGCGTCGGCGAACAGCACGGGGGCGCCGACGTGTTCCACCCAGTACGCCGCGTCCATCGCCTCGCCGTCCAGGACCCGGCCGCGCACCGTCGAGTACACGGGCACCTCGGGGACGCCGCCGCCCACCTCCGTGGCGATCAACGCGAAGCGTTCGAGCATCGGCCGCATCAGGGGCGAGTGGAAGGCGTGCGACACCTGGAGCCGCCGGGTACGGACGTCCTCGGCCTGGAGGCCGCTCTCGATGCGCGCCAGCGCGGCGAGGTCGCCGGACAGGACCGTCGCCTGCGGTCCGTTCACCGCGGCGACGCCCACCAGCGGCTCCGCCGCCACCCGCTCCCGCAGGCTGTCGGCCGAGGCCCGCACGGACATCATGCCGCCGCCCTCGGGGAGTTCCTGCATCAGCTCTCCCCTGGCGGCGATCAGCCGGGCCGCCCCCTCCAGCGGGAGCGCGCCCGCCAGGCAGGCCGCCGCGTACTCGCCGACGCTGTGCCCGAGCAGCAGGGCGGGGTGTACGCCGAGCTCCGCGAGGGTGCGGCCGAGCGCGTACCCGACCGCGAACAGGGCGGGCTGGGTCCACCGGGTGCGGTGCACCGCCTCGTCGCCGCCCAGGATCAGATCGCGTACGGACCGCCCGGTGTGCGGAAGCAGCGCCGCGTCGGCCTCGTCGAGGAAGGCGCGGTAGAGCGCCGAGTCCCGGTAGAGCCCGGCCGTCATCGCGGGGTACTGCGAGCCCTGGCCGGTGAACAGGAAGGCGGTGCGCGGCCGGCCGGCCGGGAGGCCGGTGAGCCGGGCCAGCAGGTCGGGGTCGGCCACGGCCTCCCGCAGCCCGGCGACGAGCTCCATGGTGTCGGAGGCGGCCACCGCGAACCGGTAGCGGTGCCCGGACTTGACGTGGTTGCTGGTCCAGCTCAGGGCACCCACCGGCACCCGGCGGGCCGCCGCGGTGTCCGCCTGGGCGAGCAGGTTGCGGCGCAGGGCATCCGCCGTGGGGGCGGTGACCGTGAAGACGGCGGAGCCGATGCCACCGGGCACGGCGGCCGGGCGCGGCCGCGGGCGGGCGGCATGCGGGGGCGCAGACTCCAGTACGGCGTGGGCGTTGGTGCCGCCCATGCCGAAGCTGCTGAGTCCGGCGACCGAGGGGGTGGCGGACAGCCGCAGCGGGGCCTTGAGCAGCCGCAGCCCGTGCTCGCGCAGCTTCAGCCCGGAGTTCTCCTTGGCCGCGAAGCGGCTGGCGGGCACGGTGCGGTGGTGCAGCGCGAGGGCGACCTTGATCAGGCCGGCGATGCCGGCCGCGCCCTCGGTGTGGCCGAGGTTGCCCTTCACCGAGCCGAGGGCCATGGGTTTGCCGTCGCGGCCGCCGTGGTGGTGGCCGAGCGCCTTGACCTCCATCATGTCGCCGAGGACCGTGCCGGTGCCGTGCGCCTCGGTGAACACGACCTCGGACGCCTCGACGCCGGCCCTGCGGTACGCGGCGCCCAGCACGTCCTGCTGGGCCCAGCGGTTGGGCGCGGTGATGCCGTTGCTGCGCCCGTCCTGGTTGACGGCGGTGCCGCGGATCACGGCGTACACCCGCTGTCCGTCGGCGACCGCGTCCGCGAGCCTGCGGAGCACCACGACGCCCACGCCCTCGCCGCGGCCGATGCCGTCGGCGTCGGCGCTGAACGGCTTGCAGCGGCCGTCGGGCGCCGACAGGCCGGCCTGGGTGTAGAAGATCGACAGGGCCGGGGTGAGGGCGACGTTGACGCCGCCCGCGATCACCGTGTCGCACTCCCCGGACAGCAGGGCGTTCGACGCCAGGTGCACGGCGACCAGCGAGGAGGAGCAGGCCGTGTCGACGGCGAGGCTGGGGCCCTTGAGGTCGAGGTGGTACGAGATCCGGTTGGCCGTCATGCAGTAGCCGTTGCCGGAGCCGGCCTGGGCGGTGACCTTCGCGTAGTCGGTCAGGTGCAGCTGCGCCCATTCGTTGCCCATGATGCCGACGAAGACGCCGGTGGGGGATCCCGCGAGCCGCTGCGGCGCGATCCCCGCGTCCTCCACGGCACGCCAGGCGCTCTGCAGCAGCAGCCGCTGCTGCGGGTCCATGGCCGCGGCCTCCCGCGGCGAGATGGTGAAGAACTCGTTGTCGAAGGCGTCCGGGTCGGTGATGAAGCCGCCCTCGGTGGTGTTGGTGCGCCCCTCCGAGCCCGCGGCGGAGTGGAACTCCCTGGCGTCCCAGCGCTGCCGGGGCACCTCCCCCACGCCGTCTCCCGAGCGCATCAGCAGGTCCCAGTAGGCGCCCGTGTCGGGCGCGCCCGGGAACCTGCAGTCGATGCCGACGATGGCGATCGGTTCCATCAGACCGCGCCGCCCTTCACGGCGGCCTCGGCGGCGAACTCCTTGATCAGGTGGTCCGCGAGTGCCTGGACGGTCGGGTAGTCCCAGGCGGCGGTGGGCTCCAGCACGAAGTCGAAGTCCTCCTCGATGTCGCCGCACAGGCTGAGGGAGGCCACCGAGTCGAGTCCGTACTCGGCCAGGGGCACGGCCGGGTCGATCTCGGCGGGCCGGCGCTTGAGGTAGAGGGCGATGCGCTCGGCCAGCCACGTGGTCAGCGACTCGGTGGTGTGTCCGGTGGTCGGAACGGGCATGGGGCACTCCTCGGCGAGGGTCGGTCGGCGGTGGTGACTGATGAGCTGCTGCCGGGTTCAGCCGGCCAGCGGCGTGTCGTACAGGTCGTAGCTGCTGCGCCGGTGGAACCTGCGCAGCACTTCCTCGTGCACCCGGGCGTCGACGGACTCCGGAAGGGCGGGCGGCTGCTGGCCGAGCCTGCGGGCCAGCCGGTGCAGGGCGGCGGCGAGCCAGGCCGGGTCGGCGAGGAACGGGTCGTCCCCGCCGGCGGCCTGGCGCCACACACCGATCACGGACGCGGCGGCGAGCAGCACCGCGTAGCGGTCCGCCAGGGCGAAGGTGGCGGGGCTGGCGAGCGCGGTGCGGTTCTCGGGCGCGAGCGTGAGGCTCGCCTCCTGGAGCTGCCGCAGCTCGTCCATCATCTTCAGCGCGAAGCCGTGCACGGCCCGCTCCTGCGGTGAACCGCTGGGCAGTTCGTCCACGGCGGCGACCAGGGAGGCGCTCAGCCCGTCCCGGCCGCTGGCCAGGGTGAGCCGGTCGAACGGGACGTCCGGCAGGTCCCCGCGCGGCTGGAACAGCGCGTCCGGCGCGGGGTCCCCGGAGAACCAGGCGCGCCGGGCGAGCCGGGACAGCTGCGGGATGATCGTGGCCTGGCAGGCCGCCGAGCCCGCGTGGCCGAGGCTGAGCACCGGCAGGTCGCGCAGGTGCTTCTGGAAGATGCCGAACTCACCCTCGCGGACGTAGAAGCGGGCTCCCAGCACGATCGACAACTCGTGCATGGCGTCGTTGAGCACCTTCGGCACCAGGTACTTGGCGGCGGCGGCGTACACGCTCGTCTCCTCGGGCAGCAGGTGCACGGCCCGGGTGGCGGCCAGCGAGAGGCTGTCGCAGATCAGCAGGTCCAGGAAGGCCCCGGACAGGGTCGCCCTGGCGTGCGGGATCTCCATCACGGACTTGCGGTACAGCTGCCGGCCGAGCGCGAACCGCACGACGGTGCGCAGGCTGGTGTCGGCGGCGCCGAGCGCCATTCCCGGCACCGCGCTGCGGGTGATCTGGAAGGCTTTCAGGGCGAGTTCGACGCCCTTGCCGGTCTCCCCGACGAGCGCGGACGCCGGGACCCGGGTGTCCGTGAAGTCGAGCCCCGTCAGGTGGCAGCCCCGGACCCCGACGGCGCCGTACCGGGGCAGCACCCGGTAGCTGTCCGCGTCGAGCCCGGCCCGTTCGGCGAGGAACACCGAGTGGCTGCGGCTGCCGGGGGCCGGGCTGGTGCGGCTGAACAGCACCCAGGCGTCGGCCCGGTCGGCGTTGTTGATGACCTGCTTGGCGCCGTTGAGCAGGTAGCCACCGTCCGGCGCCGGCCCGGCCTCGAACTCGTTGCGTACGAAGTCGTTGCCGTGCGCCAGTTCGTGGTACGCCACCGAGACCTTGCCGCCCCCGAGCATCAGCCGGGCGAGCCGCTCGCGCTGCGCCTCGGTGCCGGCGGTCCACACGTTGACACCGGCCATGAACGAGGTGACGCCGTAGCCGAGGCCGAGGCTCACGTCCCGGCGGAACACCTGGCGCATCACCCGTACCAGGGTGTCGATCCGCTCCAGCCGGCCGCCGTGGGCGCGCGGCACGAAGTCCGCGTTGAGCACCAGTTCGTCGAGGATGCGCTCACCGGGCCCGGAGATCTCCGCGGCCTCGTCGGCTTCCAGCAGACGGGTGTACGACACCTCGTTGCTCTCGTCCGTCGGGTCGCCCAGGCGTTCCTCCAGCTCGGCGATGCGTGCGCGGACGCGCGCCTCTTGGGGCGCGGTGGCGATCAGCATGTCGTCCTCTCACTCTCACCGGCCGTGGCACCGGCTGTTTCGGGGCGGGGCGCCTCGGGCTCCCCCTGCGGCAGCAGGGAGAACAGCCGGCCGGAATGCCGGGCGGCACGCAGTTCGGCGAGCATCGCCTCGGGCGTTTCGGACCCGGCCGCGCCCGGCTCGCCCAGCCGGGCGAGCAGCCGGTCGAGGACGGCCCGCAGCCACAGCCCGTCGCGCCACAGCCGTCCGGCAAGGCCGTCGGCGGCGGCGTCCGCGCTGTGGGCCCACAGGCCGAGGCAGACCGCGCCGGCGTAGCACAGGGTGTAGCGGCGGGCGGTCTCGAAGGCTTCGGGCGGTACGTCCGTGAGGACGTTCTGGTGGGCCTCCATCTCGGCGTGCACCGCGGTGGTGACGGCGAGCATGCGCTCGGCCGCGCCGGCGAGGGGGGCCAGTGCGGGGGTGTCGAGGGCCCGCCGGCGCACCTCGTCGACGGACGCGGCCAGGCCGGCCAGGACCCCGCTGCCGCGGCGTGCGACGAGCGACAGCTTCGACGGGTCGAGCGGTGGCAGCGGCGCGGTCAGGTCGCAGGCGGCGGCCGCGCCCGCGGCGTCCCCGGCGCCGCGGGCGAAACCGCGTACCAGCGAACGGAACTGGTTGATCAGGGAGTTGAGGTTGACCAGCGTGTTTCCGTCGAAGAGACCGACGATGCGGTGGTCGCGCTCGACCTTCTGGAACCTGCCGTCGGCGTACACACCCGTGAGGAAGGCGCGGGCGCCCAGCAGCCGGGTCAGGTCCGCGAGGACCGCCTCGGTGCCGGTGGGCAGCAGGTACTTGGTGACGGCGGCGGTGACGCTGAGCTCCGCGGTCTGCGTGTGGACCGCGCGGGACGCGAACAGGGCGAGTGCCTCGTGCAGCAGCACGTCGGTGGCGGCCGTGGCGAGGACGTGGCGGGCCTGCGGCAGGTCGATCAGGCGCCGCCCGTACAGCTCGCGCTGTTCGGCGAAGTCCAGGGCGAGGCGCAGCCCGTGGTCACCGGCACCGAGCGAGAGCGACGCGCACATCGTGCGGGTGAGCTGCAGCGCCTTGAGCACGGTCTCGATGCCGCCGCCCTCGGTGCCGACCAGGGCCTCGCGAGGCACCCGGGCGCCGTCGAAGGCGATGCCGGAGATGTCGGCGCCGCGGATGCCGTGCGTGCGCACCTTGGGCAGGTGACGGTAGGCGGCCTCGTCCGCTTCGCGCTTGTCGACCAGCAGGATACTGAAGCCGCGCGGTCCGCCGGCCGGGTCGGTGCGCGTGAGGAGGGAGAGCACGGAGCCCCGGGTGGCGTTGTTGATCAGCCACTTCTCGCCGCTCACCCGCCAGCCGCCGTCCGGCGCCGTCTCCTTCTCCCCCCGCACCTCGCCGGCGAGCAGGTCGCTGCCGTGGGTGCGTTCGGTGAGGCCGAGGGAGACCGGGACGCCGGCCCTGATGTCGGCGCCGAGCCGCTCGGCCTGCCCGGCGGTGCCCGCGACCCAGACGCAGACCCCGCCGAGATACGTCTTGCCGTGGCCGATGGCGGCGGTGAGGTCGCGCCGGGCCACGACGCGCAGGAGCTGGAGCAGCTGCTCGTAGTCGCTCAGCCGTCCGCCGTGCTGGACCGGAACGTAGTAGCCGGACAGTCCCCACTCCTCCAGACGGCGGCAGATGTCGGCGGGGAACTCCTCCTTCTCGTCGAGTTCGGCGCAGCGCGCGTGGGAGAAGACGGTCCGCGGGTCGTTCGGGTCCCCGAGGAACCGGTCGAGTTCTCCGGCCAGCTTGTACGGCGGATGCTCCATGTCAGGCCACCGGTTCCAGGGGGCGCTCGGTGGCGTCCGCGACGAGCTCGCGGACGGCGGGCTCCAGCACCTCGTACAGCGGGGTGATCTGCCCCTTGAGGAAGAGCTCGCGCATCAGGGTGCGCTGGATCTTGCCGCTGGTGGTCTTGCGGATGGTGCCGGGGCGGACGAGCAGCACGTTGCCGGCGGGGATGGTGAACTCCCTGCCGATCAGCCGCTGCACGTCGGTGGCGAGGGTGCGCAGGTCGGTGGTGACGGAGCTGGTCCGCACCTCCTGGAGGACGACCAGGTGCTCCTGGTCGGTCTCGACGGCGAACACGGCGCCGGAACCGGCGCCGAGGGCCTTGTCGGTGCCCTGCACGGCGCGTTCGAGGTCCTGCGGGTAGAGGTTCCTCCCGGCGAAGATGACCATCTCCTTGAGCCGTCCGGTGACGTAGAGGTGGCCGTCCTCCAGGGCGCCCATGTCACCGGTGCGCAGCCAGCCGCCCGCGTCGTGGCCGCCCCTGCCGTCGGCGATGGCGGCGTCGAAGATCTCCTGGTTGGTGAGCGGGCGCTTCCAGTAGCCGGCGGCGACGCTGTCGCCCTTGACCCAGATCTCGCCGACGCACCCCTCGGGCCGCTCCTGGTGGCTCCCGGGGTCGACGATGCGCACGTCGAAGTCCTTGAAGACGCCGCTGCTGACGAGGGTGCGGGTCGGCTCGTCCTCCCGCGGGTCGGCGAACTCGCCGCGCTCCAGGGCCTGTGCGTCGACACCGAGGACGACGGGGCGGGTGCCCCGCGGGGTGCCGGAGATCAGCAGCGTGGTCTCGGCCATGCCGTAGCAGGGGAAGAACGTCTCGGGGCGGAAGCCGGCGGGCGCGAAACGCTCGCTGAAGGCCCGGATCGTCTCGGCCCTGATCGGTTCGGCGCCGTTGCAGGCCGCCTGCCAGCTGGAGAGGTCGAGCGTGGCGAGCTGCTCGTCGGTGACGCGGCGCAGGCACAGGTCGTACGCGAAGTTGGGGCCGCCGCCGATCGTGACCTTGTAGTCGCCGATCATCTTCAGCCAGCGGTGCGGCCGCTTCAGGAACGAGACGGGGGCCATCATCACGCCGGAGCCGCCGAGGAAGAGGGGCTGGAGGATGTGCCCGATCAGGCCCATGTCGTGGTAGAAGGGCAGCCATCCGCCGTAGCGGGAGGCGGAGTCCGAGCCGACGGAGCGCTGGATCGCCGCCTCGTTGGCGAGCAGGTTGTGGTGCGTGACCATCACGCCCTTGGGCTCGCTGGTCGAGCCCGAGGTGTACTGGAGGAACGCCAGGTTCTCCGGGGTGAGCGCCGGTTCCGTCCAGGCGCTCGCGTCGCCGTGGCCGGGGCTGTCGGTGGCGAGGCAGAGCACGTCCGACATGCCCTCGGCCGCCAGCCACGCGCCGATCTCCGGCGCGTTGCCCGAGTCGGTGAGCACGGCGCGCGCCTGGGCGTCGCGCAGGATGCCGGAGACGCGGGTGAAGTGCTGGCCCTGCTCGGTGGGGAGCGGGGCGGGTACGGCCACGGCTCCGGCGTACAGGCAGCCGACGAACGCCTTGATGAACTCCAGGCCCGAGGGGTAGAGCAGCAGCACCTGGCGGCCGGACGCTCCGTGCTCCTGGAGCCAGGAGCCGATGCGCCGCGCCTCCAGGTCGAGTTCGGCGTACGTCAGGTGCTGCGGCGTCGAGCCCTTGGCGTCGTCCGGGAGAAATATGAAGGCGTCCTCCGCGCCGAGCGCGGTCGTGCGCGCCAGAACCAGTTCCGTAAAGGTTCGGAAGCTTGTCAACGTCTTTCCCTGACCTCTCCGCGATCCGCTGGCGTAGCGCCGGCGAGGGGTTTTCGGACAGTGCGATGCTCCGCCGGGGCGCTAAGGGGACGCTTGTGCGAGGTCACGGTCCCCTGGGGGAGCCGGGAGGGAACGACTAGCGTGAGTGACCGACCTACCAGGAGCGGCTCTTCGGGCCGCAGAAGGAGTGCAGCCCAGTGCCCCGCATCGCATCCGATGTCTTCATCGCCGCCGAGCCCGGACAGGTGTGGTCCGTCCTCACCGATTTCGAGCGGTTCCACGAGTGGAACCCGTTCCTCGTCGAGGCGGCCGGGAGCGCGACTCCCGGAGCCCGTCTCACGCTGCGCTTCCGGCTGCCGGCCCAGGGCCGGGAGATGGTCTTCCGCCCCACCGTGCTGACCAGTGACCCCGGCCGGCTGCTGCGCTGGCGCGGCCGGTTCGGCGTGCCCGGCATCTTCGACGGCTTGCACAGCTTCGAGCTGACACCGCGCGACGGCGGCACCCACGTCCTGCAGAGCGAGAACTTCACCGGGCTGCTGGTGCCGTTCACGAAGTCGGTCATCAGCCAGAGCGAGAAGGGCTTCGCGGACCTCAACGAGGCGCTGAAGACCCGGGTCGAGGCGACGGCCTGACCCCGGCGCCACCCGGACCGGCGCCAGGCATGCGGAAGCCTGCCGTCCGGCCCCGGGGGAGATGCGGGGCCGGACGGCAGGCTGGTTCGCGGGCCCGGGGGCCTCAGTCCGGGATCCGCCCGAAGGAGGCGTCCAGGGTGAGGTGGCCGGGAACGGCGGGGAGGTCGGTGAGCGGGTGCCGGAACTCCGCCTCGCCAAAGCCGGACTCCGCCTCGCCGGAGCCGGACTCCGAAGCACCGACCGTCCCGAAGCCCATCGAGGGGTAGAAGTCGCGCACCCGGTGGTTCTTGGCCGTGGGCCGGTAGCTCGCGTGCACGGCCGCGGCACCGGACTCCTTGGCGTACGACAGGAGCGCGGCGACCGCGGCCTGTTCGATGCCCCGGGCGAACACCCGGCAGCTGAGCAGCATGTTGTCGATCCGCAGTCCGTCCGCCTCGCGGTGGGCGAACAGCGCTCCGACCACTCCGTTGTCACCGAAACGGTCCCGGGAGCGCACCGCGAGCACGAAGTGGTCCGGCGAGTCCAGCCGCTCGCGTACGTCCGCCTGCTGGAGCCGTCGCGTGGTGAGGTTGAACTGGTTGGTACGCAGGGTGATCTGGGCGATCCTGGCCAGTTCGTGGTCCCGCACCGGTGAGACCTCGACGCGGACGTCCAGGGCCCGGAGGTACTCCTCCATCGATCCGGCGCCCTCCCGCAGATCCTGCCGGCCGGCCTCGGAACGGTACTGGCCCGCGCGCCGCTGGTCCTCCGCGGTCAGCTCCCGTACGTCGAACCAGCCGTCGGCCAGCAACCGGTCCACATGGGACGCCGGCTCCTCGTCCAGCCGGACGACGGCCACTTCGGGGAGGGACGAGGCGACGAGCCCGCACTCGAAAGGCGAGTCGTCGGCGAAGACGAAGCTGTCCGTGCCGAGGTTGAGGCGGGCGGCGATGTCCCGGAGGTTGCCGTCCTTGGGGTCCCAGTTGGCGTTGATCCTGACGAAGTCCGTCTCGCGCAGGACCATGTCGGGGTGGTCCCTCAGCACCCCGAGAACGGGCTCCCTGTCGTTCTTGCTGCATACGGCGAGCAGCACGCCCTGCGCGCCGATCTGCTTGACGGTGCGCTGGAACCTTCCGAAGGCCTCGCCCCGGTAGGTCGTCGCGGCGGCGATGCCGTCCGGGCCGTCGTCACCGAGGATGCCGTCCCACAACGTGTTGTCGAGGTCCACGACGAGGACTTTCCTGGTCCGGCCGCGCAGGGCCCGCAGCAGGTGGGCGGCTTCACGGGCGTACCGGGCGAGCAGCTCTTCGCCGAGGTGGACCTTGGCGTACGCGGCGAGCCTGGCGTCCCTGACCGCCCCTCCCTCGGCGATGAGCGGGTCCAGGTCCACCACGTGCACCCGGGGGTGCTTCGCCGCGAGGCGCAGCAGGCCGGAATTGAACTCCCGCCAGGCGATGGCGAGTTCGTTGCGGGACCGGTGGTCGACCAGCTGCCGGGTGTGGACGGGCAGAAGCGGCAGGGTGTTGAGCACCAGGGTGCCCGGCCCGTGTTCCGCGTAGCGCGCGCAGAGGCGGTCCAGGAGGTCCAGCTTGGCTGCCGCGGTCTCTGTCACGTCCGCCACGCGCCAGGGCAGGGGCAGTTCGTCGAAGACGATCTGCGCGTCGAGCACGCAGAGGGCGAGTTCGGTCTCCGGCGCGTAGAGACCGCTGCCGGTGTCCTGGAGGTCACGCGTCCAGGAGTCGTAGTCGCCGGCCGACAGGCGCAGCGGGACGGCATGGCGGGCGAGCTCCGCGGTGAGCGGTGCGGTCAGTGCGTCCAGCGTGCCGTGTCCGGTGATCGCGACCTTGGCGGGCACGACGCCCGGGTGCAGCTCCGCGACGGCCTCCGCGGTGACCCGGGCGAGCAGCCGGCCGGCGCGTGAGAGGTGCGTGTACGACGCGTCCTGGGCCTGTGCGAGTTCGGCGATCAGAGCGGGCACCAGTGGGTAGTCGGCGGCGAGCCGGCCTTCGTCGTACAGCGCGCGCAGCCGGTCCATCGGGCCGGTGTGCTCTTCTGCGGACGTCCTCACGGCAGTGCTCACGGTGTGTCGCCTCTCTGTCCGGATGGCTGGGCGGATGCCGACGAGCATCGGCGGCCGGCCTAAAGACGGGCTTGCGTCCGGGCGGCCCGCTTGGGCCGGTCCGCTCAGGCCGGTCCGCGTGCGGCGGTCCGAATGCGGCGGCCCACGGTCCGCAAGGGCTGCTTTAGCCCGTGTCCCGACCATCAGTCGATCGTGCCCCCTCCGGAAAGGCAGCATTGATCATGACAACAGAGCTGACCGCAGAGGTATGCGTGGTCGGAGGAGGTCCGGCGGGGCTCACGCTGGCGGTGGAACTCGCCAAGCGCTCGGTCTCCGTCGTAGTCGTGGAGCAGAGCGGTCACTTCGACCGGTCGTTCCGGGGCGAGTCGGTCTCTCCCGACTCGGTGTGGCTGCTCGACAGGCTCGGGGTCCTGGACCGGCTGGACGGTGCGTACCAGCAGATGCACCGCATGGAGATCGTCGACTCGGGCAGCACGGTGCTGCGGGCCGACTTCACCCGCTTCCCCTATCCGCATCCGTACCCCGTGGAGATGCCGCAGCCGGCGTTGCTGGGCGCGCTGGCCGCGCTCGGGGCCGAGTACCCGGACCACTTCACTCTGGTGCGCAGGGCCACGGCGACCGGTCTCCTGCGCGAGGACGGCCGAGCGGTGACCGGCGTGCGGGCCCGGACACCGGACGGTGAGGTCACGGTGCGCGCGGCTCTGACCGTGGCCGCCGACGGCCGGTTCAGCAAGGTGCGGGAGATGTCGGGACTGGAGTACACCAAGATCCCGCTGGAGCGCGACGTGGTGTGGCTGAAGCTGCCGTTCCCCGCCGAGTGGGACGACCGCACGTACCGCATCCGCATCGAGGGGGATCAGCACGGGCTGTTCATCCCCACCCGCCCGGACAGCGTGCGGGTGGGGTTCAACATCCCGAAGGGCGGACTCAAAGAGCTGCGTGCGCAGGGTCTGCCCGCACTGTACGAGCGGTTGGACCGGCTCGCTCCCGAGCTGTCCGCCACCGTGCGCAGCGAGATCCGCAGCTGGTCGGACACCTCCATGCTGGACATCTTCACCACCCTGGTACCGCGCTGGTCGGCGCCCGGACTGGTGCTCATGGGCGACGCGGCGCACACGCTGACCCCGATCCTCGGTCAGGGCGTCAACCACTCGATCATCGACGCCGTCACCCTGGCGCCCCTCGTCGAGAAGGCGCTGGCGGGTGGCGGGGGCACCACGGCGCTGCTGCGCGCGAGTGAGGAGTTTCAGCGTGCCCGGGAAGGCTCGGTCAGCAAATCCCGCGGCCTCCAGCTGCGCCAGGAACGCCTGTTTGCCCTGCACGGGGCCAAAGGCGCCTTCCGCAGGGCGTTGTACCGGGTGGTCGACCGGAGTCAGCGGCTCAAGCAGCGGGTGCTGGCCGGCGCGTACTTCCAGTTGCAGGAACCGGGCCCCCAGGTGGTGCGGGCCCAGCGTCCGGAGTCCCGGGTCTGAGGGATTCCCGGGGGGCCGGCCCGCGCGGCCGGCCCGCGCACGGAGCAGCCCCGGCCCGTACGGAGAGGTACGGACCGGGGCTGCTCCGTGCTGCCGGCGTGAGGGGAGGGGTGATCGACGATCGGTGCCGGGTGACGGGCGCCGGGCGGTCGGGTGCCGGGTGATGAGTGCCGGGCGGTCCGCGCCGGGCGGTCGGGGTGCTACCAGGTGACGGGCAGGCGGGTCAGGCCGTGCACCATCATCCCGCTCGTCATCCGGAGGCCGGAGACGTCCTCGGCCAGCCGCAGGCCCGGAAAGCGCCGCAGGAGCGAGGAGATGACGATCTGCAGCTCGGCCCTGGCGAGCGCGGCGCCCAGGCAGAAGTGCGGCCCGTGCCCGAACGCGACGTGCTGGGTCGCCGACGGGCGTTCGAGGTCGAAGGCGTCGGCCGCTCCCTCGGGAAACCTCTCGGGGTCCTGGTTGGCGGAGCAGACCGCCGCGAGTACCGCGCTGCCCTGGGGAATCGGAGTACCGCCGAGTTCCACGTCCTCCAGGGTCACCCGCAAGGGGCCGCCGTCGCCTATCGGGTTGATCCGCAGCAGCTCCTCCACCGCGTGCTCGATCAGGTCCGGGTTCGCCCGCAGGGCTGCCAGTTGCTCCGGGTGACGCAGCAGGGTCAGGACGCACGTTCCGATCATGCTGACCGTCGTCTCGTGGCCCGCTACGAGCAGCGTGATCCCCATGGTGATCAGCTCGTGCTCGGTGAGCCGGCCCTCGTCGTCGTGCGCGAGGACCAGAGCGCCCATCAGGTCGTCGGTAGGTTCCTCACGCTTGCGCTGCACCAGCGCGGCCAAGTACTCGATCATCGACTTCCGCTGGTGCGCCGTCTCTTCCGGAGTGTGCGAAGTGAGCGAGACGAAGGCATCGGACCAGGCACGGAAGCGGCCGCGGTCCTCGAAGGGCACGCCGAGCAGCTCGCAGATCACCATGACCGGGAGCGGGAAGGCCAGTTCGGTATTGAGATCCACGGGCCCCTCCCGCTTCTCCATGGAGTCGAGCAGCCCGTCGGTGAGTTCCTGGATCCGGGGACGCATGTTCTGCACCCGGCGAGCCGTGAACTCCCTGGAGACCAGCCTGCGCAGTCTCGTGTGCTCGGGCGGGTCCATGGTGAACAGGCCGCCGGACAGCGGAGGCGTGCGGGTGAGCTGGGGTGCGCCGGGAGCCGTGGTGGCGGCGCGGCTGAACCGCGCGTCGGAGAGCACGGTACGTACGTCGTCGTACCGGGAGACGACGTAGCCCTCGTCGCCGCTCGGCAGCTTGACCCGGGCAACCGGGCAGCGGGCCCGCAACTCCTCGTACACAGGGGGAACTTCCACGGCCGACGGCCGGTGGAACGGGTACTCCAGCTCAGGCTCTGACGTGTCCATACGGTTCCTCCGGATAGTGGCAGCTTGGGGGGGGTGGGGGTGAGACAGCGCGCCTCGGTGTCCCGGGAGCCCGCTGCCCCGGAGGATGCTCCCAGCGGTGGCTTGCGCCCCGGCAAAGCCCGCGCTCCGCACACGTCCCTCTCAGCGCTGCCAGCCGTCGGCGGTGCGCAGGCCGTACCCCAGGGACCTGTCCGTCGCGATGTGCAGCAGCCACGCGAGACCGAAGGTGAAGGGCGCCGCGTTGTCGCCGGGCCCCTCGGCGAGTACGGCGGGGATCGCCATCACCACGATCGGGACGACGGGGCGGTGCACCAGGTTGTACACACGGGTGGTCCCGCGCGGAAGCTGTCCCGGCGCGTGCGCGCCGGAGGCCCCGACGAAGAACGACAGGTCGGGAAGGACGAACCCGAGCACCGCGAGAGGAACGACCCACCCGACGTGCTTGACCATCTCGAAGACCACCCAGACCAGCAGGAAGGCACCGAGCAGCGCCCAGGCGACGCGGACCGCCACGGGGGCCGAGCTCCTGGTGGCGCCTTCTGCGACGTTGTGTGTCACGTGCTCTCCTTCATGACCGTGGTGGCTCGTATGCCGGTACGTACGGATGCGCACAGCTTGCGGGTGTGCGCTAAACGCCCACCAAACCCGGCCGCTTCAGCGCCGCACAAGCCCTCGCGCGCACCCTGCGGCGTACACGGCACCGCAAGTGAATGCGAGGAGAGCTCATGAAGACCGAATCCGCTCCGGAGCCGCGCACCGCTCCCCCACGGGCCGCCGCGGCGCACTCCGTCACCGCCCCGCCGGATCCGCGGCGCTGGTGGGTGCTCGGCGTCATCTCGCTCGCCCAGTTCGTCATCGCCATCGACTCCTCCGTCGTCAACGTGATGGGGCCGCGCCTGAAGGAGTCCATCGGTCTGTCGACCACGGGCCTCCAGTGGGTCATGAACATCTACGTCCTCCTCTTCGGCGGACTTCTGCTGCTCGGCGGGCGGCTGGCCGATGTCATCGGCCGCCGGCTGGTGTTCATGGGCGGACTCGTGCTGTTCACCCTGGCCTCGCTGGGCGCCGGATTCGCCGAGACCGAGAGCGCGCTGCTCGCGGCGCGGGCGGCCCAGGGCATCGGTGCGGCAGCGCTGTCCCCCGCCTCCCTGTCCATCCTGGTGACGGTGTTCGCCGACCGGAAGGAGCGGGCGAAGGCGTTCGGGGTGTGGGGCGCGGTGATCGGCATCGGCGCCAGCGTCGGCACCATCCTGGGCGGCGCGATCGTCAACGCCGACTGGCGCTGGGCGTTCTGGATCAACGTGCCGGTCGGTCTGGTGATCGGCGTGGCGGCGGTGATGCTCGTCAAGGCGGCGAAGCCGCTCGGCGAGCGTCCTCCGAAGGACCTGGCGGGAGCGGTGACCGTGACCGGCGGCCTGCTGCTGCTGGTGTACGGCATCGTCACCACCAGCGAGCACGGCTGGACGCACTGGCGCACCCTGGGCTCGTTCGGTGTGTCCGCCGTTCTGCTGGTCCTGTTCGTCGCGGTGGAGAAGAAGAGCGCGGCCCCGCTCGTACCCCTTCGGCTGTTCCGTTCCCGGTCGGTGGTCGCGGGCAGCCTCGGCGAGTTCCTGACGGCCGCGATGATGATGCCGATCTTCTTCCTGCTTCCGCTGTGGATGCAGGAGGTGCTCGGCTACAGCCCGCTGGAGACCGGGCTGGCCTATCTGCCGGTGAGCATCGCGCTGATGGTGCTCGCTCCGGTCGCCTCGCAGGTGATCGGCAGGACCGGCCCGCGGAACATGTACCTGGCCGGCACGGTGGCGTTCGCCGGCGTCCTCGCCCTGCTCATGGGCATGCCCGTGCACAGTGGCTACAGCGGGTTCCTGCTGCCGGTCACCGCCCTCTTCGGTGTGGGGCTGGTGCTCTGCCTCATCCCGACACCGATCGTCGGCACCTCCGAGGCGACGGACGAGGACGCGGGAACGACATCCGCCCTCCTCAACGCGTCGACGCAGATCGGCGCCGCGTTCGGGATCGCGGTCTCGGTCACGGTGCTCAACAACCGGGTGGCGTCCGCGACGGTGGACGGCGCCGCCGCGGACGTCGCCCTGGTGGAGGGACTGCAGTCGGGGTTCACCGTGCTGGCCGTCTTCCTGGTGCTCTCCGTGCTCACCGGGCTGTTCGGCTTCCGTGGTTCCGCCGCCCCGGCCCGGCCGGCCGAGAGCGGTAAGTGACGCCCGTCACTCCCGTTGCGCCCGTGCACGCGAGAGGGCCGGACCGTGGATTCCTCACGGTCCGGCCCTCTCGCACTTCCACGCCGTCCGGTCACACGGCGACCGGCACCCTCGCGTACCGGCGCGTCAGCGAAGCGACTTCGCGCAGGAACGCGTCCTCGTGCGCCCGTACGAAGAAGTGCCCGCCCGGCATGGTCCGCACCTCGCAGCCGCGCCCGGCGTGCCGCCGCCAGGAGACCACCTCGGACACGCTCACCAGCCGGTCCCGCTTCCCCGCGAACAGGTGGAGCGGGACCCGCAGCGGGTCGGTGTCCGCGGCGGCCCTGTTCCCGGCGCACAGCAGCAGGTCGTCGCGGGCCACCGGCATCAGCGCCGCCAGGAATTCGGGGTGCTTCAGCAGCACCTGCGGTATGCCGCCGAGGGCCGCCAGGCTCGCGACGAGGTCCTCGTCGCTCGCGTTCGGGTCGGCGATCTCCGGTGCGGGCAGGTGCGGGGCGCGGTAGGCGCTGAGGACGAGGGCCTGCGGCAGGGGCGCGCCGCGCTGCTGCCGCCGCCAGGCCAGCGAGTAGGCGATCAGCGCGCCCATGCTGTGTCCGAAGAAGACGTGGGGGCTGTCCAGCTCTCCGTCGAGCTGCTCGTCCATGTCGTCGATGAGGGCGCCGAGTTCGGTGAACCGGGGTTCGTCCATGCGCCCTTCGCGTCCGGGCAGCTGGACCGGCATGACTCGTACATGTGCGCCGTGCGCGTCGAGACTGCGCTGCCAGCGTCCGTACGCCGAGGCGCCGCCGCCCGCGTACGGAAAGCAGAACAGCCGCAGCTCCGTGCCCGAGGTGTCGTCGTGGGTCCTTGGGGACAGGTATCGCGTCATATCGCTCCGCCTCAGGTCCGTCCAGCGTGGGTGCGCCGGCCGGGGCCGCCGCACGGGTGGCCCCGGCGGCCGACCGGACGGACGGAGCACGGCCCACGCCGGTGAAGAGCTGCGGGCGATACTGCCGCCCGACCGGGAGAACGCCGCGATCCACGGTGGAGCGGCTCCCGGCCGGCACACCCACCACAGTGCGGCCCGCTCCTAAAGGGCAGCAAAACTCGGCGAGGGCGCGTCGAGCAGCGGATCGGCCTCCAGGACGGCCCGGTGCAGGTCCTGCAGTCGCGGGGAGGGCTCCATGCCGAGTTCCCGGACACAGGACTCGCGCAGCCGCCGGAACACTTCGAGCGCCTGCCAGGACCTTCCGCAGCGGTAGAGCGCCAGCATCAGCAGCGCGTGCAGGTTCTCCTGGAGCGGCGACCGCTCGGCGAGCGCGACGAGCTCGCCCACCACCGCGGCGTGCCGGCCCAGGCGCAGGTCCGCGGAGATCCGGGCCTCCAGGGCGGCGCGCCTGGCCTCCTCCAGCCGCAGGGCCTCGGCCCGCAGCACCGGCCCGATCCGTACGTCGGCGAACACCGGACCGCGCCACATCTCCAGCGCCCGCCCCAGCAGCCCGGCCGCCTCCGCGACCTCGTTCCTCCCCAGCGCCCCCAGCCCGCGCACGGCGAGCCGCTGGAAGGCGTCGGCCTCCACGGAGGCGCCGGACATGTTCAGGGCGTAACCGATGTAGCCGCGGCTCAGCAGGTCCTTCGCCACGCGGCCCGGCTCCGGCGCCGCGGCGGCGGAGATCGCACGGCGCAGCTGCTTGACGTACGTCTGCACCACACCCGCGGGGCCGCTCGGCGGACTCTCGCCCCACAGCTCCTCGGCGAGCGTCGCCATGCTCACGTCGTGCCCCGCGTTCACCGCCAGCAGTGCCAGCATCTGCCGCGGCTTGGCCGCGCTGGGTACCACCGACGTGCCGTCGATACGTACGACGAGCGGTCCGAGAACTCCGATCTCCATACCTGCCCCCTTTCACCCGCACTGCCCTGCCAGGACAGTGACACGGACGGGTGGCGGAGCGACACCCATCCCCTCACGAGCCGGATGTGAATGCTGCGGCTCCCCGGCATGAATCCCTCACCCCGGCGAATCCGCGCACAACCAGCTCCCGACTGCCGGTACGCCGCCCCTACGGCCACGGGGCGAGCGCCGTGGGTGCCGTACTGCGGGGCGGACGGGGCGAGCCGGCGCCGCTCGCGAGACCGGCGACCCTGGTGCCGGAGCCGCGCCGGGCCGGGCCGGCCGGGCCGTGAGGACGCCCTGGGCGCACAGGAGTTCGTACGCGCGGGTGATGACGGTCCTCGGCACGTCGAGCTGCCGAGCGAGCTCGCGGGACGCGGGCACGGCCTCGCCCGGCCGCAGCCGGCCCGACCGCACCAGGGCGGTGACCTGGTCACACATCTGCTGTTGCAGTGGTGTGCCGCAGTCCCGGTCCAAGGCGATGAGCAACTCCGACGCCCCCACGTCCCTTCCTTCCCCCCGGCCTCCGCCGAGTCTGCCACGGGGGCCGGCCCCGGGAACTGCGCATGCCGGGCGAGGTGATCTCCGACAGGCCACGGTCGTGAGCGGGCCGCAGAGGAGCCGGGGCGACAGCCGTTCCCGGACGTCCAGCTGGTCCGGTTGTCCACAGTCGGATCCGTACCCCGTGCGGGCGCGGGACTCCCCCACATCCCACAAGTACCGCGCGCCCCGGTGGACCGGCAGTGGTGTCAACACGGTCCCGTACAGGTCTTGTTCGACGACCCGAGGCCGTCCACCGGGGGTAGGGCGGTCGGACGGTCGGGCGGTCGGGCGGGTTCGGGTACGCGTCGACGGCCGGCGACGACCACGAGCCCGCCGAGGACCGCCAGGCCCAGGAGAACCGCGGCGAAGACGGCCGCGCCGTCCGTCAGTTCGGCCACGGTTCGGGGGCCGAGGACGCCCTGACGGATGTACTGAAGGCAGAGGGCCCTGCCGGCACCGTGACGGGTGACGCCGAGGAGGAAGCCGCCTTCTACGCATTGTGGCTCGCCGAGTTCCCTGGTGTCGATCCCGAACGGGCTCTGGGCCGTTCAGCGCCGCTGGCCAAGTGAGGCGAGAGCATGGCGGAACGCCCCCTGGCAGCGGTCCCAGGCTTCTGAGCCCTCCCGCAGCGACAGGAGAAGGGGCCACAGATCGGCGGAGAAGGACCTGCTGGCCTCGGCCGGAACGAGGGAGGGGAGGTTGTCGATGGCGATGATGTCCAGTGGCCTGGGGCCCTCGCGCAGCCGCTCCACGGGGTTGTCCCAGTCGGTGACGTGGTCGTAGACGGGGAGGGCGTTCAGTTCAGATCCCACGTCACAGGTCACGTCGACGATCGCAGACAGCCGCCGCCGCTCGTTGTCGAGGTCGGCCTTCGTCAGAAACGGAGGCACGGGCCGATCGCAGCCGATGGCGTTAACGAGGAGGTCGTGCGCGAGCAGCGCGTCCCGGTCCAGGTCCCGGGTGTCATCGGACCCCCAACGGGTCGGCCGGATACCGGCCGCACCGAGTGCTTCGCAGGCCCCGCGCCCCGAGCGCCCGGCCGCCCCGATCACCAAGGCGCTGGCCGAGCCCATGTGCCGGCCGAGCGCCAGCTGTCTGCGCAGTTCGTGGCTGGATGAGGGGGCGAGCGGCGCCGTCGGCTCGCCCCGGTGCTTAAGAACGGCGAGCGAGGCGCCTGCGTAGCCCGCCCAGTAGCCGAAGGCCGCAATTCGGCAGCCTTCGGCGTCGAGGAGGTGTTCGAGGTCGAGCAGAGTACTGCCGCCTGCCTCGAAGCGCCGTAACAGCCGCGGTGCCTCCGGCTGCCCCTTGTAGACGTGGCCGAAAAAATGTGCCGATAAATCAGGTTCGAAGGTTCGTCGGGTAGTTCTTTGAGTCCCAGAACGATGTCCGCCGCGGGGCAGTGACTCGCCCAGCTGCCCGGCTGCTCGATCGCGCAGCCCGCATCGGCGTACGCGTGGGCGGGGAAGACGCGCTGCGGAGATTCTTCAACGGTCAGGTGGACGCCTCGCGCGATCAGTTTGCGGGCGTCCTCCGGTACAAGGGCGGCACGCTGTTCAGTCCGCCGGGATTCGTGTCTCATCCAGATGCGCAGCATGTCAGGCACCGGGTAAGTGTCCGCCGCAGCTCGCCGACTGCATGGCTCGCCGCGCCCGTTCGTCACCTCCAGGCGCTGACCGCGGATCGCAGCCGATCCGGGCCGGCCTCCGTCAACACAATGCGTGAAGGCACTCATTGGTGACTTCGCCGACCGGGCGCCCGTATGTCTTGTTGGAATCGATCGACAACCGGCTGTAGTGAGCGGTCGGTGGACGGTGAAGGGATGACGATGAGCAATGCTCAGACGGAAGCCGGTGACGCGACTTTCGACCCCGAGATCAGCACGGTCGCGGGGACCGGGGTCGCGGGGTTCAAGGGAGACGACGAGCTGGCCGTCGCGGCTCAGCTGAATCGTCCGTACGGCATCGCGCTGGACAGTACCGGTAGCCTCTACTTCTCCGACTACAACAACCACCGGGTCCGGAAGATCAGCACGGACGGGAAGATCAGCACGGTCGCCGGCGCCGGGGCCGGCTACCGGGGCGACAGCGGTCCTGCTGTCTCGGCCCTGCTGAACTGCCCGCGCGAGGTGGCGGTGGACGCTGCGGGCAGGGTCTACGTCACCGACGCCGCCAATCACCGGGTCCGGGTGATCACCCCTGATGGGAAGATCGACACAGTTGCCGGAACGGGCACCGCGGGGTTCAGCGGCGACGGCGGTCCGGCCGCCAAGGCCCAGGTGAACTATCCGTTGGGGGTGGCGGTGGACAGCTCCGGCGCCCTCTACATCTCCGACCACGGCAACAACCGGGTCCGGAAGGTCAGCGCAGACGGGAAGATCAGTACGGTCGCGGGGACCGGCGTAGCGGGATTCAAGGGAGACGGTGGTCCAGCGGCTTCAGCTCAGCTGAATCGCCCGTACGCATTGGCCGTGGATGACGCGGACATCCTCTACATCACCGATGGGAACAACCACCGTGTCCGCAAGGTCGCGGCCGACGGGACCATCAGCACGGTCGCCGGTACGGGCACCGCGGGATTCAGCGGTGACGGCGGTCCGGCGACGTCCGCACAGCTGAACCTGCCCCTGGGGGTGGTGGTGGACAGCGCCGGCACCCTCTACATCTCCGACTACAACAACCATCGCGTCCGGAAGGTCGCGCCGGACGGGAAGATCACTACGTTCGTCGGCAAGGACAGCGCGGGTTTCGGCGGCGACGGCGGCCCGGCCGCAGCCGCCCAGCTGAACAACCCGTTCGGGCTCGCTGTGGACTGCGTCGACACTCTCTACATCGCCGACCACGTCAACAACCGGGTTCGGAAGGTCGCCTCGGAGCGGATGGCCGGGCTGCCCGAGTCGGGCACGGTGGTTTCCTGGGCCAACGTGCGCAGCAGGCTGCGGATGGGGGTCCTGCGTGAGTCGACCAAGGACGGGGCCGAGATCCACCAGTCCCTCTCCTCTCCCCGGGCACACCAGCGGTGGCGGCTGATCGCGTCGGGCCAGGACGATGGCGACGTCCTGTACCGGATCGAGAACCTGCGCAGCGGCAAGGTCCTGGAGGTCGTCGGTGGAGGCACCGTCGACGGGGCGGTGGTCGCGCAGCGCGCCTACGAAGGCAGCGACGCCGAGCACCAGCAGTGGAGGCTGATCCCGGTGGGATCGGTGACCGACACCCCGCGGGTCTATGAGATCGCGAACCGCAACAGCGGTCTACTCCTTCGCGTCGACACCAACGCCCCCACGGTGATCAAGCAGTACGGGGCGCAGGGCGACCACCGCGACCGCCAGTGGCAGCTGCTCCCCGTGTGAACGCACAAGTGGTCAGGGGCGTTGTCGCCCCTGACCACTCGGACTCGGGAACCTACTTGGAGTCGGATGGCTTCTCGGCGGTGGCCTTGGGTGCCTTGGGGGGCTGCTCGGCCTTGGGCGACGCCGGGGCGTCGGGAGCCTTGAAGTCGTCCTTCTTCGGCGCCTTCAGACCCTCGTCCTTCTGCAGGTCGTCGCGCTGCTTCACTGTCTCGCTGGACTTGTCCATGCCAGCGGCCGCGGCCGTGGACACCGAGCCGGCGTCCTGGGCGTAGGCGGCCTGGGTGCCGGCGGATGCCTGGGTGGTCTGGATGAAAGAGGCGAGGAACCCCAGGATGGCCCGTGCTTCGGGCGCCTGCTCCTGCACGATCTTCGCCCGGTGGGAAGCACCGTGGATCCCGCTGGTGAAGAGGCTCGTGGTCGTGTCGTCGTATGTGTCGTCGCCGGCGTCCTCGAAGTCGACGCCCGCTCCCGGTTGCGGCTTGTGGCCGTCAGTGGTCACCGAGAAGAGTCCCGCGCCTGTCCCGGCGGAGTCGAAGACGTTTTTGAACACCATGGTCGTCACCTCTGGTCGTTGTGGCAGTGCTGCGCGCCGGTCACGGCTGCTTGTACAGGTCTCGTTCGCTGTCAGTCAGGCTCTCGCCGTCGAACATCGTGTGGTGGACCTCCAGGGCGGAGACGACCTCGGCCAGCCCCTTCATACGGAAACCACCGCCGGCCAGGTCGAGGTCGGCGATGTCGCGGGCGACCAACTGGTCGAGCCCGGGGTAATCGTCCGGCTGCGGGGGAGACAGGACGGCCACCGGCACGGCGTACTTCACCGCGAGCAGCCCGGAGAAAGTCACCGGGATCTCGTAGGTGTACTGCTTGAGGGCACGGCGCTGCGTGACGATGGTCTCCACGCGCGAGCCCGGCGGGACCTTGCCGGAGATCTGAGACTTCGACGCCCAGCCGGTCGACAGGGAACCGCCGACGGAGGCCGCGATGCCCTGGGCCAGCGCGGCGTTGAGGCCCGCCGTGCCGGTCGCGCTGCCCGTGGTGGTGAAGTCCACCGAGCCGGTCATCGAGGCCGACGCGGAGTTCGTCATCCCGTTGCTCACCGCCGTGTCGACGGTGTTTGCGTTGTCGGCCCCCACGCTGTCCTTGCTGTTCTTGTTGGTCACCGTGTTGGCGTTCTTGTTCGCCATCTCGTTCTTGAGCTGCGTCCCCAGCTGCCCCTGGAGGTTCAGGCCGAGCTTGTTCTGCAGCTGAAGCTGGAGCTGGGCGCTGACGTTGCCTCCGAAGGTGAGCTTGGAGTCTCCCGAGAGTGACCAGGTGGCGCCGTTCGACACGGTGAAGTCGACCGAGTCGGTGAAGGTCATCTCGGACTGGCTGCGGTTGACGTAGGTGCGCGAGGAGAACGTGTCGGGCGAGGGCTGGGTGATGTTGCGCCGCTCCTCGATCAGCGGCTCCCCGAGGTTCATGTAGGCGAGCCAGCCCAGCCCGTACGCGGTGCCGGGGAAGGAGCCGAAGCTCGACTTGTTCACGGAGAAGCCGACGGGCTTGTGCCGCACCCCGTAGTCGTCGACGTAGACCAGATTCGGGTGATCCAGGATGGACTGCCAGGTCTGCTCGATGTTGAGTTCCCGCAGGTTCTTCTTCGTCAGCGGCTGGCGCTTGGCCCGTTCCAGGTTGTACGCGTTGGAAGGCAATTTCTGTCCTCGACTGATCTGGCCGAAACCGCACTCGGTGAAATGGAAACAGGAAATCTGCACACGCTCCGGCAAGCGAAGCTATCAAGGGTCTCCATCACCCGAGAAGGCGTCTCCAGGTATCGCACTCAAACGGGTGATCAAGAATTTGCGGCAGCTTTGTTCACCCGATCGATGACCTTCCGGCATATCCCCTTAACACCCTGACCTCGAAAGTTGCCACTTTGGGTGCATTTACTCCGATCATACATTCGCTCAGGAAGCCGAATCGATCGCGAGCGATGGAACGCCCGATAATGGCACGTGATAAACAATTTCACTGAGCACCTGAGGCGTTGTTCTCCACATCAAGAACAAGTGAGGTTCCGCGATGTACACCCAAGAACGCACGGCAATGGCGAATTTGGTGGTCGGCGGCCCGGTGGCGGTGAACAGCTACGACAACGCCATCGTGGCCGCACTCGTCGAGAACCGGCCGGTCATGCTCGTCCATGCCTTCAACGGCGGCTACCTGCGACCCGCAGAACTCGCGGCGAGCAGCCACGACAAGGGCGTCAAGCTGGCCACCGCGCTCGACCCGGCCACCAAGGACGCGCAGGGCCACCTCTGGCACATCACCCCCGGCGGCTTCTTCGGCCAGCGGCCGCTGTACTTCATCGAGAGCGCCGCGGGCCAGGTGCCGCCCCCGCCCGCCGGCGCGGCCGACGCGGATGCCGGTCGCGGCGACGACGGAACCCCGAAGCCGCAGCGCAGGCGTATCAGCGTCCATCAGGACGCCCCTCTCAGCACGGCCGACACCGTGCAGGTGGGCCTGCCCGGCAAGGTGGGCGACAAGTGGCGCGGGAAGAACGGTGCGGTGGAGGACACCCAGCTGTGGGTCGTCACGGTGACGCCGTGGGGCGGGATCACCTTCGTGCCGATCACCCACCCCGACGCCATTCTCGGGTTCAAGGACCACGCCGTGGCGAAGGACAGCGAGGTGCGGCTCACCTACAACTGGGGCGGGGACTTCACCGGGACGGTCATCAACACGTTCTACCCGCGGCTGCCCAACGAGTGGGACGTCCCCTACCACCACGTCTTCACGTGAGCCGCAGCCATCACGCCGTACCCGTCCCGAGCCGTCGCACCAACCGCCTGGAAGAGGCACCACGATGCCCGTGCCCACGCAAGAACTGAAGCTGGAGATCGTCAACGCCGCCACGGGTCAGACCCTCGGTGCCAGGGCCGCGCCGGGCGCGGACGGGGCGCTCGTCGTCCGCGACTACCCCGAGGACGGTCCGAGCCCGGAACTGTGGCAGTTCACCCCGGTGCAGGGCGCGCAGGACGACCCGGCTTATGTGATCCGTAACGCGGTCAGCGGCAAGGTGCTCGACAATCCCGCCGCCACGGACCGCGGCGTCCGCCAGTGGGATGCCGCCGCCAACAAGAAGGGCCAGCAGTGGCGCCTCGTCCCCGTCGACGGGGAAGCGGGCGCCTACTTCATCGAAGGCGCGGCCGACAGCGCCGTGCTCGACCTCGCCGAACCCGGGAAGGACGACACCCGGATCGTCCTCGGCGAGTACGACGACAGCGCCGAGAGTCAGCGGTGGCGCCTCGTCCCGGGCGAGCCGGAGCGTACCAGTGACCTCGTCCTGGACTGGGCGCCCCTGAGCCACTGGAACAGCCGCCAGTCCTGGCGACTGACCCACAACAAGAGCGCTCTGCGGCCGGCACCCGACGCGACGCCCTCCTTCAGCAACGTACTACTGGTCCTGGAGAAGTTCGGCTGCGACCAGGACGCCGGCGGGTGGAAGACCGACAGGCCCAACCGCTGTCCTGTCGGCCAGGCGGGGTGGTGGGCGGGGCTCGGCGAACGGTTCCTCGCCGACACCACCGGAACAGGGCTCGCGGACATCGTCGGGCTCAAACCCGCGAAGGGGGCGGTGACTTCCTCCAGCCGAGGTGACGCGACTTTCGACGACGAACGGGTTCTGCACCCAACCGCTTCCTCCGCGAGTCCCAAGGATCTGTGGACACTCGCGAACCTGACGGGCGATAGCCGTCCTGGTGTCGTCGTGCTAGCCGCCGAGGGCATCCGGGTGTCCACTCAGGACAAGGGCGGCACGTTCGCGCCGGCGGGCGGCGAACTGGTCCTCAAGGCGTTCGGCCACGGCTCGCAGGCCGGCAGTTGGCTCGCTGACAAGCACCCCCGGTTCCTCGCCGACACCACCGGCGACGGCAGACTCGACATCATCGGCTGCCACGACGACGGCCTATGGCTATCCCTCCAGGACGAGGAAGGGAAGTTCGCACCGCTCGCCGACGAACCCTCACTCCGGGCATTCGGCCACAGCGAGGAGGCCGGCGGCTGGCTTATCGACAAGCACCCCCGGTTCCTCGCCGACACCACCGGCGACGGCAGACTCGACATCATCGGCTGCCACGACGACGGCCTATGGCTATCCCTCCAGGACGAGGAAGGGGCATTCGCCGAACCTCTCTACATCCTCGACGACTTCGGGGTCGACCAGGGGTGGAGCTCCACCGACGAACACCCCCGGTTCCTGGTCAGAACCACCAGCGACGGAGTGCCGGACATGGTCGGCTTCGGCCCTCAGGGTGTCGTCGTCGCCCGCGGGCGCGGCGATGGCACGTTCGAGCCCTCCCAGCTCGTCCTGAACGACTACGGGCAAGCTCAGGGGTGGACAGGCGACAAGCACCTCCGCCTCCTCGCCGACGTCACCGGCGACAAAAGCCCCGACATCATCGGCTTCGGCAACGAAGGCGTCTGGGTATCCCACAACAACGGCGACGGCACATTCGAAAAGGCCCAGCTGGTATGCCGCGGCTTCGGGTACAACGAGGACGCAGGCGGCTGGCGGGTCGACCGCCACCCGCGCTTCCTGGCCGACATCACCGGCGACGGACGCGTCGACATCGTCGGCTTCGGCGGCCCGGGCGTACACGTCGCCCGCAACCTCTTCCGCCGCTTCAGGACCCGATAACCCCGGAAACACCCCCAACCCATCACGGCACAGGTGCGCGACCGATGAGCGACTGGAACGCGTGCCCGTCGTGGGCCAGGAAAGCGCCTGCTCCTGCAGACCAGCCCTTCCGTGCCTGATCTGCTTGATCGTGGGAGGTGAAAGCTGTAAGGATCGGACAGCCCGACGCCGCCGATAGCCCCGTCGGAGACCGGTGGATTTCACTCGTCGGCCCCGGCGCAGTGGCAGTCCCCTGACGGAGCCTCACGCACGGCTGTCCACCGGTTGTCCACCGGGGCCCGTTGTGCCCGATCGGCGGGCACGCCCCGGTGGGTCGGCTCAGTTTGGAGCATCCCAATGTGTCTACGGAGAGGGAGGTTCGCGGTCCTGGCGCGGGTGTGTTCCGCCGGGATTGCCGTCAGGGTGCTGGTTGATCCGGCCCAGGCCGCCGATGTCCAGTCGGCGGCGGGCGCGCGTGACGGCGACGTAGGCGAGGCGGGCTTCGGCGTCGTCGATGTCGCCGGGGAGGGGCACCGTTCTCGTCCGTCTCTTTCTGGTCCATCGGTTCGGTGAAGTCCTCGCCGATGCGGACGGAGGCCCATTCGCGGCCCCTTGTGGGCGGTGGAGACCACGATCTCAGCGCTCTGTTCGACGGAGAGTTCGTCCACCGCGTCGAGGATGACGTCGACGTCGTGTTCGTCGACGAGGTCAACCAGCGGCAGCAGGTCGCGGCCGGACGGGTCGTATTCGGCGTACTCCTGGAGCTCGCCCCAGGAGTCGGAGAGGATCAGCTCAGGGTGGGTGCTGCGTTTGTCGGCTTTGAGGTCCCGGGCGGCTCGAGCGAGGGCGCGCAGGGCCTCGCTCGGCCGACGAGGGCGACGCGGAGGCCTTCCTCCAGCAGGTGCATGACTTCGAGCATCGCGCCGACGTCGGACCGGCACAGGATCGCGTCCGGTTCTGGGACGCGTTCGAGTCGAGTGTTGATCGCCGGGGTTCCGATCAGGCAAATCGGGGAGTCGACGATATGCAGCCACCGGTTGGCTTCCTCGACGAGCGCAGAGCCGAAGCGGAAGGACTGGGACAGGGCCAGCTGGGTGCCGTGGAAGTCGCTCATCACGTCCCGGGCGCCGCGCCAACCAGATGCTGCGTGCCGAGCCGGCAGTGTTCGGCCCGGTGGCTCCGACCCGACCGTCTCCCGTCTCATCGACACCCAGGCCGCGGCCGGCCCGAAGGCCCTGACCGCGATTCGGTCAGCACGGGCCGAAACGCGCGAGCGCGTCAGGAAGTTGGCCGGCGCCTTGCCGCCGGACATTACCGGCCACCACCGGACAAGTGATCATGGAAGCGGCGGCACCGGAGAGCCGGTGGCCGCGGTGTTGCAGCCCGGGAACACGAGCCGCAACACCGCCGTCGACGACATCACCACCGCCCAACTCGCCCTGGCCCAGCTACCGAAGAGGTGCCGGCGCGGACGCCGGATGCTGATCCGGACCGACTCCGCTGGCGGCACCCACGAGTACGTCGCCTGGCTCGCGAAGCAGGGCAGGCGACTGCCGTACTCGGTAGGCATGACCATCACCGACGCCATCCACCAGGCCGCCCTCAAGGTCCCGCCCGCTGCGTCGACGGTGGCCGTCGAGCCGGGCGGCGAGATCCGCGACGGCGCCTGGGTCGACGAACTCGACGCCCGCCAAAGCGAGCTCCGCCGGGCTCCGTTCGTCAGGAGACGTTGTAGTAGTCCACCATGGCGTCGGCGAAGTCGGACCAGGCGTTCGTGCTCTGACGACCCCAGATGCCGTCGACCTTGCCGGCGTTGTAGCCCCCATGGTTCAGAAAGCGCTGCAGAGCCTTCTTGGTCTGAGTGCCGGGTATCCCGTCGATGTCGCCCTCGTAGTCGTAGTAGATGGCCAGAACCTGCTGTATCGCCCTCCAGCTGTTGTGTCCCAATTCGCCGTCGATAGGGCCGTTGTAGAAACCGTGAAACCGCTTGAGCCAGGTCTGTACGCCCTTGGCCCTACGGATGGTCAGACCGAGGTTGACGACGGCCTGCACCCCGACATCGCCCTCCGCCATGGCCGGTTGGGTCACCCGAGCGGTGGTGGCGGGCTGCGGGACCGCGTAGCCGGGTACTGCCCCGGCGAGGGTGCCGACCGCGAGAGCCACGGCGACGGCGGTGGGAACGAGCGTCTTGCGGAGAATCCTTGTCCTCATGGCACTTCCTTTTCGTGGGATGGCGAGCATGGCGACCGTAGGACCGGAAGTCGCCGCGGACACTGAGCTGACGGGGGCGGGCCTGCCGACGACCCCGGTGCGGCTTCTATGCCCGCCCAGCGGACCTCGGCCGTCGGCCTTCCGCGCCGGTCAGCCGCAGGCGTTTACCTTCGAGCCGTTGGTGCAGGCGGCGGAGATCCAACCCCCGGTGTCCGGGTTCCGGAAGCAGTACGCGCCGTGGGCCGACATACCCCGCAGGAATGTCACCGGCCGCGCGGAGTCTCCGTAGTAGACGTACTGCAGAGTCCTGTTGTAATCGCCCCGAACCGCAGCCCGTTGTCGGCATTCAGGCCCAGAGGATCCACTGCCACAGCCCCGCCGCGTTCGTGGTGTTGCCGTAACCGGTCGGCCCCTCGTCGTTCCAGTCGTTCTCGAAGCCGTTGCTGAGCCCGGGGTCTGCGTCGACATATCCCTCACCGACAGCCGACGCCGGAGTGGTACCGGATGACAGGGTGAACGCAAGGGAAGCGACGCCTTCCTGAACTTGAATGTATGGGTCTCATTGCTGGTACAGAGGTCAGTCCTCGACGCTGCTGCCAAGGCAGCCACATGGCAGGTTGCGGCCGGACCCTGAAACTTCTCGCCAGCGGGCGAGGGTTGGGCCGGAGGCTGTCAGCGACGGGGCGTCACCGTTGCAGGCACGGCAGTTCGACGACCGTGGCGTCCGAAGCTGCGGGCGCTGGTCTCCCAGGTGTGCCTGAAGATCCTTCTGGTTGAGGATGCCGAGTTCGCCGTCGACCGCTGCGGCTTGGCCCGGGTTCGGACTCGTGGAATCGGTGCCGAGGACGGTAAGTGTGCGAGAACCAGAAGTGGTTGTCGCACCCGGCGCCGTGCTGTTGGAGGTCCATGCGCCGCGGCCCGCGCGTCTACGACTGGGCACTGGTCGCCACCGCAGGCCCGCACCACCACCTTGCTGGTCCGCCCGATCCATAGCCGAGCACACCTATTTTTCCTACTTCAACGCCTACGCGCCCGAAGACTGGTCGATGGCGCTGACCAGCCTCGTCAAGATCGTCGGGATCAGGCGGACGGTCGAGGTGGACTTCGCCAACGCCAAGAACTCCTTCGGGCTGGACCACATCCAGGCCCGCAGCACCGCTTTCGGCGACGCCATGCCGTTCTCGCGATGGCCGCCCTCGCTCCGCTCTCCGTGATCGCCATCCTGGACCGGCACGACCGTCCCGCCCCGGTCCTCCCTGCCAGTCCCACCGCCGAACCGTTCGCGGCCTTCGGGCAGATCGCCCTGACCGTCACCGAGGCCCGCGCCTGTTCCAGCCGCTCATCGCCCTGGCGGGATCTCCCCACCGCTCTCGCCTCCCCCGCACAATCTTCCACCTGCGATGGTTCGCCTGGCGACGACGCCACCAAGCCCGCGCCCGTCGGCACTACTACAGACGACGCCTCACCGGCCTCGACCGCACCCCGCACCCCGCACCCCGCACCCCGCACCCCGCACCCCATCGGGTCACGAAGTGTTACTGGAGTACTGGTCGGCGTTGCTCGAAGGCTCCGGCCCGGGAGCGACGGGCGGAGGCAAAGGCGTCCGTGGCGCCGGCGCCCTTCCCTGGATTCCCGTTCCAGCCTCTGATCGTGCGGGCCACACCCTTTACCTTGGGGTGAGTCGGAGCGAGGGCGATCGCGAAATGCGACTCTTTCGGCGTGGTGAAGTCGCCGCCCCACGCGACCGTGCCGCCCAGTTCGGCCAGAATATCCTGGATTACCACCATTTCGGCTGGATATAGGCCGCCGCTGACTCCCAAGGGGTAAGCGTGCGGTCGGATGTTGATCGCGGTGCCGGAGAGGTGGTTCGACTCGAAGGGGTGGTTGACGAGCCGCGAGGTGCTATGACCGTGGAGGTCACCGATGCGGAGCGCGTCGATCTCGTAGTGGAATCGGCGTGCGACGTGCAGCAGGAGTACTGCCGCGTCCCCGGCTGCGAGACGAACCGCCAAGCCGCTGCCCTCGACGAGATATTCCGCATCAGCTTCCGTCAGCACCTTCCAGCCATTCGCAGTGGTGCCCTCCCGCCACTCCGGATTGGTTTTCGGCGCGGCAACGGCCGGCGAAGCGGACAGAACCGATCCCAGCGTCACCACACCCAGGGCGCCGGCTCCGCTGCCTACGAACCGACGGCGAGATATCACATGGTTCATCACGCCTGTCTCCCTCTCCTCGTCAGAAAATTTCGCATCTCAGGATTCCTCATTCACTCGGCCCCGCAGGACGTCCAGGAATCCCAACACGAACCGATCCAAATCGGAATAGGGAATCGTAGCGGGCAAGGCGATCCCTCGGCGTGCAAGCAACCCCGCTCGGGCCACGGTGAGCCGAGTTCCATCGGCAGTCAGAACGTTATGGGTCGCGTACGCGGCGTCGTCTGCGTTCTCGTTGAAGCGTGATTTCCAGAAGGATGTGAATCTGTGTGCTCCGCGGCCGTTCTCGTAGCGTTCTCTGAAGGCAGTCACGATATCCTTCCCCGCCCGGCACGCCTGCGCGATGAGGTATCCATCCGCGTCCTCGATGAAGTCGGAGTGTCCGAACGTGGTGTGCACGTCGAGTCTCGCCATGTTCTCGTTGACGAATTCCCGCCCGTCCGGATAAACGTCCAAGGCGTCCCTCCAGTCCGCGTAGAGGGTGATGAGGTCGCCACTCCAGCCCGTGATGTCACCGGGGTTCACGGACCGCCGATTTTCTGCTGGCGGGAAGAGGAACACTCCGTTCGCTGTCGCCAGCAGATGCTCTGCACCTAGGTGTGCTCGGGTGAACGGGTCCACGAACTGCTTCGGAACCACCACACCCCTCGCCTCGGCGTAGGTGACGAAGTCCTTGTCGTAAGACCCGATGAGATAGGTCCAGTCAATACCTGCATAGGCATCGTGACGTACGAACTCCATTACCAGTTGGTTGGGGTCACCCTTGCCGTACTGCACAGCAAGGCCGTACAGGTCCTCGATGACGGCGATAAAGCCGCCGTATTGCTTGGCAGGCTGATTCACGGAGCTCGACGCTCTGTCCCGGCCGGAGACGGCGTCCCTGTCAAGATCGAAGGAGTCGGCTCCATTGGTGACCGAAACCTCCTGGATTTGATTGAACGACCAGTTTGCCGGTAGCGGATATCCGAGGTTTCCGGAGAAACCCCACGACATACCCGAGACGAAAGAGTACTTTGCGCCTGTCCTCTCCGACACATTGGCGCACACGTTGCGAGACCCGTACACGCCGTGCCGGTATCGCCCTCCTCGCTGGTCGAGAGCGGCGGCCACACCTTGGAAGTAGGGAACGATGGCGGAGTCGATTTCCGCTTGGGTGGCGTCGTAGTCCACAGCGAAGTAGATTACTGTGCCCCAGTTGAATCCATACTCGCGTGCCAGGTCGTGCGCCAGGGCCCCATGGGAATAGCCCTCCATGGTCGTGAAGTCGCCCAGTGTCCGGGCGTTTGCCTGGAAGATCGGGAAGACCTTCAGGCCGGCGGCGAAGAGAGTGTCCAGCTCGCCCGGCTTGATCTCCTTGTCCAGAGTGGAGGTCGGAGAGTCGTACAGGTAGCGTCCCACCACCTCGTATTTCTGGTCGACCAGCCACCGAGCGCGTGCCGGCGTGATCTCAAACCGTGTGTCCGAGCCGGACACAGGGCGTCCGGGGTCGCCCATGGACACGAGCAGCTGACACCACGTTCGATAGTTTCCGTCGCCTTGCTTCAGCAGAGAGAATTCCTGGAATGCCCGCACCCATGACGCGAGTTCGGAGCCGAAGACGTCGGTGAACTTAGCAGTCTCGCCGCCAGGCAGAGGTGAGTTGAATACACACGCAGCGGAAAACAGTTGGGTAATGACTCCGCTGCTTCCCTGCGCCACCGTGTGGCTCCGCAGGGCGGCCTGTGTCCCCTCCCCGAAGTTGCCATTGGGAGTCGGGACGCCCATTTCGTATTGCAGCGCAACCATGAGTGCCTTTTGCACGTCCCGGGAGTATTTCCCGTCACACGGTCCTATGGAGTATGCACTCTTCTGCCAGTAGCGGCTGTTCAGCCACCGCTGGACCTGTCGCACGGCACCCGAACCGTCGGCCGCCCGAACGTAGGAATCCATGTTGAGAATGCACTTGAAGATGCGTGCCTGCACCGTGGCGTCGGCCGGAAGTCCCATCTGGAGCTTCATCTCGTCGATCGCGTCGCCGGTGGCGGGTTCGATCTCGCCGGTGTCGTAGTAACCGCCCCAGTAACCCTTGCAGAACAACGCATGTTTAAGGAGGCGCGCAATGTTGGCGTTCGCCGCCCACGCCACGTGGATGGGGCCGAGGGCCTCCAGCCGGGACAGGGTGGTGGGGCCGAATGATGCGACCACCGGGCTGATGCCTAGTTCGTGCTGGAGCCCCATGGTCAGGGCACGCATGGTTCCCCAGCCGGTGCGACCGTCTTCCGCGCACCGGGTGTACCCGTTGACGCCGGAATATGTCCTGTTGACCCATCGTTGGGCCTCGAGTACCTTCTCGTCGGCCATGTGCTTCCTCGGGATTGAGTGTTTTCACAATGTCGACGGCACACCCGCACGAGGCGCTGCTTCTGCCGCAGCCGAGTCAGCGTGACACTCGTGGCAAGGCCCGAAGCGGAGCAAGTCGGCAGGCCTGCAAGACGTTGTGCGGGGCTCTGCGCGATGAGTTCTTCAGCGCTGACGGAGGCCGCCGTCACAAGAGGTGACTGCGGCCCCTGATCTCTCCGTGCCGGGTTCAGCCGCCAGGAACAAAGCAGGTCGCGAAGGGGTCATATTTTGCCGTTTCCCACCAATTCGAGCCCACGCCCGCCTCGGGGTTCTCAAAGCGGTAGGCGCCACCAGAAGTACGTACGAACGTAACGGCGCGCGCTCTCCCGAAGTACGTGACCTCGCCCGTGCTTCCCCGGAGGTGGTTGTCCGCGATACTGAAGGTGTTGCTGCCCACCTCCCCGTCTGCGTCCAGGCCCCATCTCGCCTGCAGCCTCTTCGTTGCGTAGGCGGTGTTGTCGCCGAAATCGCAGTCAATATCCGAGTAGTCGTAGACTGTGCCGTTCTGTTCTATGGCGCCCTCTGCCCACAGGACGTACTGCCAGAGACCGACCGCGTTGGATAGCTGATATCGGCCGCCCGCCCAAAGAGGGCCCTCATCCCCCCAGTCATCGGTGATCGTGCCGGTGCCGAAGACGTATCCCTGCGAGATGTTTGCCGACGCAGGGCTCGTACTCAGCACCGTCACGCCCAGAGCGGCACATGCGGCAAGCGCGACCAAATTCTTCCCGATGGACATACATTCCCCCGATTTTTCGTAGCGGGAGGCGGCAGGATTGCTCGCCTCGAACGACTCGCTACGACGGGGACAGTAGCCCCGCCCGGTCGCTGGGTGTGCCGGTCGTTTGCCCCACACAGGCACAGGGGACCGAGCAGGCTTCAGACTTGCTCTGCCTTGATCGAGGGCCAACTACCCTTGTTCCTATGTGGCACGGGGGTGTTTCTATGTGGCACGGGGGACGCAAGGGGAACGGGGACGGAACCATTGAGTTGGCAAACGGGCCCAGGTCCAGTGAGCGCCTGTTGATCCTGGCCCTTGAGCGGTTTGGAGTGTGGCTCCGGTCCGTCGTGGTCTGCCTGTGCGGTGCGCTGGGCGTCGTCGCGGCGGACGCGGCGGAGATTCCCCTGGCGGTGTCTCTGCTGGTGCCCGCTCTCCTCGCCTGCGGTGTGCGCCTTTACGCGCTGCGCCGCCCGCGCCTGTTCCCGCTCGCCCTGCTGTGGACGTTGGACGCGGCCGTGGTGGTGTTGACGGGGCTGTTTCAGCCGGTGATCGGCGGTGACGGCGCGGATGTGATGGTGGAGGCGATTGTCGGCATCAGCGTCGTCGCCTTCCAGTACGAGTGGGCGACGCGACCGGTGGCCGGGGCTGCCCTGGCTGCGTTGGGGGCCGTCGTCTACGTGCTGGGCGACGTCCTCTCCTCGCCCGGGCACAGCCCCGACCTGGTACCCCTGGTGCGCATGCTGATCCAGGTGGTCCTGTCGAGGGCCGCCTACCTCATCGTTCGGGCGCTGGCCAGGGCGGCTGACCGATCGGCCGCAGTCAGGGCGGCGGCGCGCCGGGAGATGGAAGTCGCCGCCGCACGCAGGGCGACCGAGCGCGAGTACCTGGCGACCCTGCACGACACGGCGAGCGCGACGCTGCTGATGGTCTCCCAGGGCGACGGCCGGGACTGGTCGTGGCTGCCTCCACGCGCCAGAAAGGATCTGAAGGCCATGTCCGCCGTACCCGGATTCGAGACGGGGAGCGTCGACCTCGCGGCTCTTCTCCGCTGTGTGCCCGAGGGTGAGGGACAGACCAGGGTGCGGCTCAAGACGCACATCGATGGCCCGCTCGCGATTCCATCCGGCCCTGGGCTCGCGATATTCAACGGGGTCCGGGAGGCCGTCACCAATGTGGCACGCCATGCCGGGGTGCGGGAGGCGGAGCTCAGGGCATGGACAGAGGGGGACGGCGCCGTCGTCGAACTGTCCGACGCGGGACGGGGCTTCGACCCGGAGTCCGTCCCCGCACGGCGCCGGGGCATCAAAGGTTCCATCATCGGCAGGATGCACGCGGTCGGAGGCTCCGCCACGGTCACCTCGCATCCGGACACCGGGACCCGCGTGCAGTGGCGCTGGCACGGCCCGGTCGGGGCGTCATCGGCAGGGAACGGAGCACCGGCGACCGGTGTACCGCGCCCGCCCCGCGCCCAGGCACAGCACACGGCCGACGTCCGCTTCATCCGCGGGCGGCTCCTTTACGGGACCCAACTGGCTGTGCTGCTGATCAGCCTGGTGTGGCAGTTCACCATCTCGCTGCGCCGGCTCGTCGTCCACCAGGACATGTACCGCTCCGAGTGGGCACAGACGGCCGCCTTCGTCTGCCTTGCCGCCGTCGCGGTGATCGGGGCCGCCTATCTGCTGCGTGGCAGGCAGATCCCGCCGAGGGTGCGAGGGTGGAGCCTGGGCTCGGTGCTGGCCGTTTCGGTGATATGCGCGTTCACGCTCCCGCCTGAGCAGTCGACAGGTGCGCCGGACTGGGCGTTCGGACTGGTCGGCTGGCATGCGCTGTTCCTGCTGGCAGACCTGCGGGTCAGGGCGTTCGCGGCGTTCCTCGGGGTGCATGTCGGGCTCAACGCGACCGCAGTGTTCCTGTCCGGGGCGCCGCCCGCCGCCGAGGCGGCCATCATGGGGATCTCCACGATATCCGCCTGCGGCTTCCAGCTCTCCGTCGGTGTACTGATGACGCGCCTGCTCCACGACACGGCGCCGGCAGCGGGGATCGCGGCCGCACGGGAGGAAGAACTGCGCACCCGGGAACGCATCCACGAGGACATGCAGCGTGATCACAAGGACCGCTACCACGCCCTGACAGCGACGACAGTGCCGCTGCTATTGGGCCTCGGCCACGGTGTGCTGAGCCCGCAAAACGAGGAGGTCAGGCTGCGGTGCGGCGTGGAAGCCGCCCGTATGCGCCGCCTGTTCGCGGAGAGCGATGCCGTCTCCGACCCGCTGCTCAACGAGGTGCGGGCGTGCGTGGAGGTGGCCGAGCACCAGGGAGTGACGGTGAACCTGGCCGTAAGAGGCCGACCGGGTGAGGTGCCCGTGGAGGTGCGCAGGGAGTTGGTCGACCCGGTGGCGGTGATTCTGGGCCGTACCCGCTCGACCGCGCGGGTGACTGTCGTGTGGACACCCCACACGGTACGCGTGAGCGTGGTCAGCGAGGACTGCGCCGACGACCGCGACACGGAAGAGGCCGCTCAAGCCCACGGCCGTGCCCCGGACGCGAAGGTGACCGTGGAAAGAACGACCCGCGGCGAAAGTGTGTGGGTGGAGGCCGGTTGGAGAAGACCGGCGACCTCCGGAGTTGACCTGACATGAGTCACAACGCACCAGTCAGCGTGGTCGTCGTCGACGACCATCCCGCCATCCTCTCGGGCGTAGAAGCGTGGTACGCCGCATCACGGCGGCCCATCACCGTGGTCGCGGCCGGCAGCTCCGTAGGGGAAGCCTGGACCGCGCCGGGCAGCACGGCCGATGTCGTCGTCCTCGATCTGCAACTTGGCGAGGGCGGCCCCGCCTTCGGCAGCCTCCGAAGACTTGTCGACGCCGGGCGGCAGGTCGTCGTCTACTCGATGCGGGACGACGAGAAGACAGCGCTCAGTTGCCTGGACCTGGGAGCCGCGACCTTCCTGACCAAGAGCGAGGGCCGAGACCACCTGGTCGAGGCGACTCTGGCAGCAGCGGACGAGCGGCCCTACATGCCGCCCGCACTGGCCGGCGCGCTGGGAACAAACACCCGCGCCGACCGCCCCCAGCTCTCCGTACGCGAGGAGAACGTGCTCATCGAGTGGTTCCAGTCGGAGTCGAAGGAGCTGGTCGCGCAGCGTCTCGGCATCTCCGTACGGACGGTCAACTCGTATCTGGACCGGGTCAGGATCAAGTACGCGAACGTCGGCCGCCCCGCGCGGACCAAGGCAAGCCTGGTCGCCCGCGCCATCCAGGACGGGCTGGTCGACGTGGACGACCTCTGAGCGCGGGCAAAAGAGGACTAAGCTTGACGCCGAGGGCGAAGTCCCCCACCGCGGCATCGAAGCGCATTACGTTCACGACCGGCTCCTCCGAAGCGATGTCCCCGGCTGATTCTCCATCAGTCGCCGTCGCGGCTCCCCTGAATTATGGGAACCCACCAACGGTCCTGCTGCCAGCAGCCCGACTCGCCCTGCCTCCCAGCCCCATCGCCAATGGCACGATGGTCCTCTTCCCGCACCCTTGCTCGTCCAACGCTCTGCACGCCCACTGCACGCTTGTCCACCGGCGGCCCTCAGCAAGGGTTCTTGGACTGCGCCGTCACTACGACACAAGGTAAAGGGCAAGGAAAAACCCCAGGTCACGGCGAGTGAGTCCTGGGGTTTTCCGGAGCCGCCTTCGGGATTCGAACCCGAGACCTACGCATTACGAGTGCGTTGCTCTGGCCAACTGAGCTAAGGCGGCGCCGCTGCCGACACCATGGTGCGATCAGCAGCGGGCACAAGTCTACACAGTTTCGAAGGGTGCTTCGCACAGCCCCGGGCGGGCCGCCTTCGCGCAGGTCAGAGGGGCCGGAGGAGGGTCAGGAGCACTTCTTGGCGCTCTTGGGAGGCGTGCCCTCCAGGAGGTAGGTGTTGATCGCCGTGTCGATGCAGTCGCTGCCCCGGCCGTACGCCGTGTGGCCGTCGCCGTCGTACGTCAGGAGGGTGGCGGAGTCGAGCTGGCCGGCCAGGGACTTTGCCCACTTGTACGGGGTCGCCGGGTCGCGGGTGGTGCCGACCACGACGATCGGGGCGGCGCCCTTCGCCTCGATGCGGTGCGGGGTGCCGGTGGGCTCGGCCGGCCAGTACGTGCAGTTCAGGGAGGTCCACGCGAAGCCCTCACCGAAGACCGGGGACGCCTTCTCGAAGGCGGGAAGCCCGGTGCGGACCTGGTCGGGGCCGGTGAAGGCCGGCGGGAGGTCCAGGCAGTTCACGGCGGCGTTGGCGTACATGAGGTTCGCGTAGCTGCCGTCCTCGGAGCGCTCGTAGTACGTGTCGGCCAGCGCGAGCAGGCCCGCGCCGTCGCCGCCCATCGCGCGGGTGAGGCTCTCGCGCAGCTGTGGCCAGCCGGACTCGTCGTACATCGCGGCGATCACACCCGTGGTCGCCAGGGACTCGACGAGGGGGCGGCTCTCACCGGTGGGGACGGGCTCGGCGTCGAGCTCGTCGAAGAAGCCCTTCAGGCGCTTGCCCGCCTCGTCCGGCGTCCCCGTGCCCAGCGGGCAGTCCTCGCGCTTGACGCAGTCCGCGGCGAAGGACTGGAAGGCGGTCTCGAAGCCGGCCGTCTGGTCGCGGTTCAGGTCGCGGGCGGACAGGGACGGGTCCATCGCGCCGTCGAGCACGAGGCGGCCGCTGCGGTCGGGGAAGAGCTCGGCGTACGTCGCGCCCAGGAAGGTGCCGTACGACGCCCCGACGTAGTTCAGCTTCTCGTCGCCCAGCACCTCCCGCAGGATGTCCATGTCGCGGGCCGAGTCGACGGTGGAGACGTGCGGCAGGATCTCGGCCGAGCGCTTCTCGCAGCCGGCCGCGAAGTTCTTGAAGGACGTGACCAGCTTGCCGGTCTCCCCCTGGTCGTCGGGGGTCTGGTCGACCTGGGTGTACGCGTCCATCTCCTTGCCCGTCAGGCACTCGACGGGCTCGCTGCGGGCCACGCCGCGCGGGTCGACGGCCACCATGTCGTACCGCGCGCGGACCGGCGCCGGGTATCCGACGGCCGCGTACGCCTGGACGTAGCCGATCGCGGAGCCGCCGGGGCCGCCCGGATTGACCAGGAGGGAGCCGAGGCGCTTGCCGGGCCCGGTGGCCTTCTTCCGGGAGACGGCCAGCTCGATGCCGGACTTCTCCGGCTTCTCGTAGTCGAGGGGCGCCTTCATCGTGGCGCACTGGAAGCCGGGGACACCGCACTCGCGCCAGCTCAGCTTCTGCGCGTAGTACGGCTTGAGGGCGGCCGGGACCCCTTTCTGCGACGCGGAAGCCGAGGCACTGGGCGACGAACCTCCCGACGAGCATCCGGAGACGAGCAGCCCGGCGGTCACGAGGGCGGTGGCGGAGGTCCGGATCAGGTGCCTGGTGTCCATCCTCGGAGCGTAGTGCGGCGATGCCGGATCGCGCGGGGAGCGGCTCGTACGAGTGAGCCGGTCAACCGCGGCGGTGCGGCCGGCCGTCCGGTCCGCGGCCCGGCAGACCGGACGGCAGTACGGACGGCAGTACGGACAGCGGTCCGACGACGGCACGGACGGCGGTACGGTCGGTCGGTCGGCGGTACGGTCGGTCGGTCTGCGGTACGGACAGCCGACGGTACGGTCAGCCGGCGCGCAGCGCCACCGTCATCGCCTCCACCGCGAGCAGCGGCGCCACATTGCGGTCCAGGGCCCGGCGGCAGCCGATGATCGCCTCTATCCGGCGCAGGGTGCGCTCGGGGGTCGAGCTCTGCGCGACACGGTCGAGGGAGTCCCGTACGTCCTCGTTGGCGAGGGCGACCCGCGAACCGAGCTGCAGGGCCAGTACGTCGCGGTAGAAGCCGGTCAGGTCGGTCAGCGCGAGGTCGAGGCTGTCCCGCTGCGTACGGGTCGAGCGGCGCTTCTGGCGGTCGGCCAGCTCCTTCATCGCGCCCGCGGTGCCGCGCGGCATCCGGCCGCCGGACGCCGCGCCGAGCGCCGCCTTCAGGTCGTCCGTCTCCTTGACGTCGACCTCCTCGGCGACCTGCTTGGCGTCCTCGCCCGCCGCGTCGACCAACTCCTGGGCCGCCTTCAGGCAGCCGCCGATGTCGGCGACGCGCAGCGGGAGTCTGAGCACGACGGCGCGGCGGGCCCGTGCGCCCTCGTCGGTGGCGAGCCTGCGGGCCCGCCCGATGTGGCCCTGGGTGGCGCGCGCGGCGGTCGCGGCCGTCTCGGGGTCGATGCCGTCGCGCCGCACCAGGACGTCGGCGACGGCCTCCACGGACGGGGTGCTGAGCGTGAGGTGGCGGCACCGGGAGCGGATGGTCGGGAGCACGTCCTCCAGGGACGGCGCGCACAGGAGCCAGACCGTACGGGGAGCGGGCTCCTCGATGGCCTTGAGCAGCACATTGCCCGCACCCTCGGTGAGCCGGTCGGCGTCCTCCAGGACGAGGACCTGCCACCGGCCGCCCGCCGGGGACAGCTGGGCCCGGCGGACGAGCTCGCGGGTGTCCTTCACGCCGATGGAGAGCTGGTCGGTACGGACGATCTCCACATCGGCGTGCGTGCCGACCAGGGACGTATGGCACCCGTCACAGAACCCGCAGCCCGGTGCCCCTCCCAGTGCCCGGTCCGGGCTGACGCACTGCAGGGCGGCGGCGAACGCGCGGGCGGCGGTGGACCGCCCGGAGCCCGGCGGCCCGGTGAAGAGCCAGGCGTGGGTCATCTTCGACGCGGCGGGAGCGAGGGTGGCCCCGGAGCGGTCGGCGACGGCGGTCACGAGCGCGTCGGCGTCACGGGCGGCGGCGGCCAGCTGCGCCTGAACCCGCGCCTGCCCTACCAGGTCGTCCCATACGGCCATGGTGCTACCGCCTTCGCCGTGCGCTTGCGTTCTCGTGAATCCCGACCGTCCCCATTGTGGCCGACCCCACTGACACCCCGGCCCCGGTCCCCGCCCGTCCGGCGTTCGGGGACCGGGGCCGGGGCCCTGGCGGGAGGAGGCTCAGCGGCGGCGGCCGCCCCGGCCCCGTCGGTCGCCGCCGTCCTCGTCGGCGTCCCGGCCGCCCAGCAGTTCGTCCGCCAGCGACGGCAGGTCGTCGAGCGGCGTCTCCTCCGCCCAGTCCGACCGGCGGCGCACACGCGCAGAGGCGCCCTGGCCCGCGCCCGTGTGGGCCGCGTCGGGATCGAGCCACGGCAGCTCGCGCGTACGGTCGTTGTCGTCGTCGCCGCGGCGGTCGTCGGGCTGCTCGTCCCGGAAGAACCCCGGCGGCACCCGGTCCGAAGGCTCGTCCCGTACGGGCGACAGCACCGCCGTCTCCTCCGTGGGCCGCGCGTCCCGCACCGGCGGCAGGACGGCGGTCTCGTCCATCGGGCCCGCGTCCCGCACCTGCGGCAGCACAGCCGTCTCGTCCGCCGCGGGGTGAACCGGAGCGGAGGGACGAGCCGGAGCGGCGGGGTGAACCGGAGCGGCGGGGTGAACCGGAGCGGAGGGCGCCGCGGAAGGCGCCGCGTCCTCCTTGCGCATGTCGATGCGCGGCCTCTCCACCGTCTGCGTCACCTCGTCGGGCCGGACGACCGGCGTGGGCACCGTCATCTCCGCGTCGGACGGCGGCTCGGCCGCGGCGGCGGCCATCGACGCCGCCGCGGAAGCCGCGGCCGCCGACTCCGCGAGCCGGCGCGCCTCCTCCGCCCGCAGCAGTGCCTCCTCGGCCCTGCGCTGCTTCTCACGGCGGCGTTCCTCCGCCTCCGCCCGCAGCCGTGCCTCCTCCTCGGCCTGCCTGCGCAACCGTTCCTGCTCGGCGGCCCGCGCCTTCTCCTCGGCCTCGCGGCGCAGCCGCTCCTCCTCCGCGAGCCGGCGCGCCTCCTCGGCCCGTCGCCGGGCCTCCTCCGCCTGCCGTTCGACCTCGCGCTGCCGCGCCTCCTCGATCTCGCGGCGCTTGCGCTCCTCCTCCTCGGCGCGGAGCTTGGCGAGCTGTTCCTGCCGCTCGCGCTCCAGACGCTCTTCCTCCGCCTTGCGCGCGGCCTCTTCCTCGGCCCTGCGGCGCGCCTCTTCCTCGGCGGCCTTCCGCGCGTCCTCCCGGGCCTTCACCTCGGCGTCGGAGAGCGGCAGCATCTGGTCGAGACGGTGGCGTACGACCGTGGTGACCGATTCCGGGTCCTGGCCGGCGTCCACCACCAGGTAGCGGCCGGCATCGGCGGCGGCCAGCGTCAGGAAACCGTGGCGCACGCGCGTGTGGAACTCCGGAGGCTCCGACTCCAGCCGGTCCGGCGCCTCCGTGAACCGCTCGCGCGCCGTCTGGGGCGAGACGTCGAGCAGGACCGTCAGATGCGGTACGAGCCCGTCCGTCGCCCAGCGCGAGATACGGGCGATCTCGGTCGGCGACAGATCGCGGCCCGCGCCCTGGTAGGCCACGGACGAGTCGACGTACCGGTCGGTGATCACGACCGCACCGCGCTCCAGCGCCGGGCGTACGACGGAATCGACGTGCTCGGCGCGGTCGGCGGCGTACAGCAGGGCCTCCGCGCGGTTCGACAGGCCCGCGTTCGACACGTCCAGCAGGATCGACCGCAGCCGCTTGCCGATCGGCGTGGCACCGGGCTCGCGCGTGACGACGACCTCGTGGCCCTTGTTGCGGATCCACTCGGCGAGCGCCTCGACCTGGGTGGACTTGCCGGCCCCGTCGCCGCCCTCCATCGCGATGAAGAAACCGGTCGCGGCGGGTGCCTGGTCGGGCTCGCCGCCCCTGAGCGCCTCGCGCAGGTCGCGGCGGAGCGGAACGCCCTGCCGGTCGTCGGCCTTGGCGAGCACGATCGCGGCCACCGGCAGCAGCAGCGCGCCGACGAGCATCAGCGTGAAGGCGGCGCCGCCGTGGGCGAAGACGAAGCTGCCGCCTGCCAGCCGGTGCGGGCCGATCGCGGCGGCGAGCACCGGGGCGAGGACCGCGCCGAGGGCCACATGGATCCGTACGACGGCATGCAGGTGCTCCGTGGTGCGTCCCCGCCGGAACTCCTCGGCCTCCTGGTCGAGCAGCGTGTGCCCGGTGTTCGCGGCGACTCCGGCACAGAAGCCGGCGAACAGAGTGATCATGAGCACGGTCGCCGTGTCGGGCACCAGGCCCATGGCGAGCAGTGCGACGCCCGTGACGGCGATCGCGAGCGACAGCAGGCGGCGCCGGGACAGCGTGGGCAGCACCTTCCGCGCACCGCGGATACCGAGGGCGGTGCCGCCGGTCAGGGCGAGGAAGAGCAGGGCGAAGGTGACCGGACCGCCGCCGAGGTCCTTCGCGTGCAGTACGGCGACGGCCGCCGCGGCGGCGACGGCTCCGGCGACCGTGGCGCAGGCCACGACGAGGAGCCGGATCGCGCCCGTGCGTCCCTTGTCGAAGCCCGTGCCGGTCCTGGGCCGGCGCCAGCCTTCCAGGGGGGAGCGCGCGCGGGGCGTCTGCGCGTCGGGCAGCTCCAGGAAGTACAGCGTCGACACGGACGCGGCGAAGAGACCCGCGGCGACGTACGACCCGAGGGCCGCCTGGTGCTGCGAGAACCAGTCGATGCCGGAGCCGAACAGATTGCCGACCAGCGTCGCCGCCAGCAGCACGGCGGCAGCCGCGGGAAGGGCGAGGAAGCTCGTACGCAGCGACAGCCGGTGCAGCGCGTCCAGGTGGTCCGGCAGCGGCCGCACGGACGCGCCCTCCGGCGGCGGCGCGGGCAGCAGCGCGGGGGCGGCGCTCTCCTTGGCGACCGCCCAGAAGCGTTCGGCGGCGCCGGCGACGAAGACGGTGCTCAGGAGTACGGCCTGGGCCTTGTCCGGGGTCCAGTCGATCCACAGCGGTGCGACGACCAGCAGGGCGAGCCGCAGCCCGTCCGCCCCGATCATCGTCCAGCGGCGGTCGAGCGGCCCCGACGGCGCGGTCAGCGTGGAGACCGGGCCCAGGAGGAGGGCTCCGAAGAGGAAGATGGCAAGGATCCGAGCCCCGAACACCGCAGCGACCGCGAAGGCCGCGCCGCGGTAACCACCGCCGAACGACCCTTGCGAAATCGCCGCCTGAAGCGACAACGACAGCAGCACGAGAAGGGCGAGGGCGTCGCCGGTACTGCCGACGAGCTGTGCGCTCCACAACCGCCTGAGCGGAGGAAGGCGCAGCAGGGCTCGTACGGCTCGCTCGCGTGAGTCTGCGGCTAGTGCGTCGGAGCTGGGGCTCACGACCGTTGGCTGCTCGGCTCGCGTCATCCGCCCAGCCTATCCGGAGCCCACCACTCACCGGAGGCCCCGCCCGAACAAACGTCTGCTTCCGGGTCCCCGGCCGTCGGCACGGGGCAGCCCCCGGCGCCGGTACGGCGCCGGGGGCTGCCCCACAGGCGGTCCTCCGACCGCCACCTGCCGAACGACCCGGCCGACTGCTCGACCGGACCGCTCGGTCCCTCGCCTACTCGTCCGAAGCCGACGCGCCCTTGGCCGCCGTCGACTTCTTCGCCGCCGCCGTCGTCTTGGCCGTCGTCTTCTTGGCCGCCGCGGTCTTCGCCGTGGCCGTCTTCTTGGCGACGGTCTTCTTGGCCGTGGCCTTCTTCGCCGGAGCCTTCTTCGCCGGGGCCTTCTTCGCGGTCTTCTTCGCCGGGCCCTTGGCACGCTTCTCGGCGAGGAGTTCATAGCCCCGCTCCGGGGTGATCTCCTCCACGCTGTCGTCCGTCCGCAGCGTGGCGTTCGTCTCGCCGTCCGTGACGTACGGACCGAAGCGCCCGTCCTTCACGACCACCGGGCGCTCGCTGACCGGGTCCGTGCCCAGTTCCTTGAGCGGCGGCTTGGCGGCCGCCCGGCCCCGCTGCTTGGGCTGGGCGTAGATCGCCAGTGCCTCGTCGAGCGTGATCGAGAAGAGCTGGTCCTCGGTCTCCAGGGAGCGCGAGTCCGTGCCCTTCTTGAGGTACGGGCCGTACCGGCCGTTCTGCGCGGTGATCTCGACGCCCTCGGCGTCCGTGCCGACGACGCGCGGCAGCGACATCAGCTTGAGCGCGTCCGCCAGCGTCACCGTGTCCAGGGACATCGACTTGAAGAGCGAGGCCGTGCGCGGCTTGACCGCGTTCTTGCCCGTCTTCGGAGTGCCCTCGGGAAGGATCTCCGTGACGTACGGGCCGTACCGGCCGTCCTTGGCCACGATCTGGCGGCCCGTCTCCGGGTCGGTACCCAGCTCGAAGTCACCGCTCGGCTTGGCCAGCAGCTCCTCGGCGTACTCGACGGTCAGCTCGTCCGGCGCCATGTCGTCCGGCACGTCGGCGCGCTGGTGGTTCTCGTCGTCCTTCTCGCCGCGCTCGATGTACGGACCGTAGCGGCCCACCCGCAGCACGATGCCCTCGCCGACCGGGAACGACGAGATCTCACGGGCGTCGATCGCACCGAGGTCGGTGACGAGCTCCTTGAGGCCGCCGAGGTGGTCGCCGTCGCCGTTGCCCGCGTCCGCCGCGCCGCCCGGCGCGACACCGGCCCCGGCGGCGCCCTCACCGAAGTAGAAGCGCCGCAGCCACGGCACGGCCTGCGCCTCGCCCCGCGCGATGCGGTCGAGGTCGTCCTCCATCTTCGCGGTGAAGTCGTAGTCGACGAGCCGGCCGAAGTGCTTCTCCAGCAGGTTGACCACGGCGAAGCTCAGGAAGGACGGCACGAGCGCCGTGCCCTTCTTGAAGACGTACCCGCGGTCGAGGATCGTGCCGATGATCGAGGCGTACGTCGACGGGCGGCCGATCTCGCGCTCTTCGAGCTCCTTGACCAGCGAGGCCTCGGTGTAGCGGGCCGGTGGCTTGGTCGCGTGCCCGTCGACCGTGATCTCCTCGGACGTGAGCGCGTCGCCCTGGGCGACCTGGGGGAGCCTGCGCTCGCGGTCGTCGAGCTCGGCGTTCGGGTCGTCGGCGCCTTCGACGTACGCCTTCATGAAGCCGTGGAAGGTGATCGTCTTGCCGGAGGCGGAGAACTCGGCGTCCCGGCCGTCGCCCGCCCGGCCACCGATCTTCACCGTCACGCTGTTCCCGACGGCGTCCTTCATCTGGGAGGCGACGGTCCGCTTCCAGATCAGCTCGTACAGCCGGAACTGGTCGCCGCTCAGGCCGGTCTCGGCCGGGGTGCGGAAGCGGTCGCCCGAGGGGCGGATCGCCTCGTGCGCCTCCTGCGCGTTCTTGACCTTCCCGGCGTACGTGCGCGGCTTGTCCGGCAGGTACTCGGCGCCGTACAGCTGCGTCACCTGGGCGCGGGCCGCCTGGACCGCGGTCCCGGACAGCGTCGTGGAGTCCGTACGCATGTAGGTGATGAAGCCGTTCTCGTACAGCTTCTGCGCGACCTGCATCGTGGACTTCGCACCGAAGCCCAGCTTGCGCGAGGCCTCCTGCTGGAGGGTCGTCGTACGGAACGGGGCGTACGGCGAGCGGCGGTACGGCTTCGACTCGACCGAGCGGACGGCGAACGACGAGTCGGCGAGGGATGCGGCCAGGGCGCGGGCGTTCGCCTCGTCGAGGTGCAGGACGTCACTCTTGAGTTGTCCCACGGAGTTGAAATCGCGGCCCTGGGCGATACGCCGGCCGTCGACCGTCGTCAGGCGGGCGACCAGGGAGGACGGGTCGGAGGCGTCACCGGTGCGTCCCGTGGAGAACGTGCCGGTCAGGTCCCAGTACTCAGCAGAACGGAAAGCGATGCGCTCGCGTTCCCGGGCGACGACAAGCCGGGTGGCGACGGACTGGACACGGCCGGCGGACAGCCGGGGCATGACCTTCTTCCACAGGACCGGCGACACCTCGTAGCCGTACAGGCGGTCCAGGATGCGGCGCGTCTCCTGAGCGTCGACCATGGGCTTGTTCAGGTCGCGCGGATGGGACACGGCTTCGCGGATCGCGTCCTTGGTGATCTCGTGGAAGACCATCCGGTGGACCGGGACCTTGGGCTTGAGGACTTCCAGGAGGTGCCACGCGATGGCTTCGCCCTCGCGGTCCTCATCGGTGGCGAGGAAGAGTTCGTCGGACTCCGCGAGGAGGTCCTTGAGCTTCCTGACCTGCGACTTCTTATCGGCGTTGACGACGTAGATCGGCTGGAAGTCGTTCTCCACGTCGACGCCGAGGCGGCGCACCTCGCCCGTGTACTTGTCGGGCACCTCGGCGGCACCGTTCGGGAGGTCGCGGATGTGCCCGACGCTCGCCTCGACGACATAGCCAGGGCCGAGGTACCCCTTGATCGTCTTCGCCTTGGCGGGCGACTCGACGATGACGAGTCGGCGGCCGCCGTGTGCGGTCTCGCTGGTCGGGGACAACTTGGCTCTTCTCTCCGGTCGACACTCAGTGTGCTGTACGTGACGCTGCGGAGTGTGACGGTACAACCCGTCCCCGTGTCAAACGGCAAAAGCCCGCAACGGCCACTCGAACGGTAACCCGACTCCCGGCATTCCTGCCGCCCGGACCGCTCGACCACCCCTGCGGGACTCCGCCTGAGACCTCGTGTGGATCTCTTCCGATCAGATCCGGCCGAAACACCACACTCCGAGAACGACGAAGGCCGTCCCGAACACAGTCGCCAGCGTGAAAGAGATCGCAGGGCTCACTCCGTACGCCACCGGCGCACGGAGCACGGTACGCGCCCCCGTCCACCACAGCAGCCCGGCCCCGAACAATGTGAACGCCGCTCCGACGAATACCGCCGGTCCGCTCTCCATCCCCGCACCCCTCACCCTCACCGTCCGTCGGCCCGATTCCCCGGACGGTGAGGCTGGCATCCCCGGAACACCGGCCGCCGACCTGGAAACGAACTCCGGGTGAACGGATCGCCGGGCGGACCGGAAAGGCCGGGGCGTGCGGACGACGGGGCCCTAGCGGCCCCCGTCGTCCAGCGGCTCCAGGAAGCCCTGCTCGACCAGCAGCCTGATCGCCTCGGGCGTACGGTCGCGCAACAGCACCGGATCCTCACCGAGGAGCTGGGCGATGGCGTCGAGGATGCGGCCCGCACTGAGCGACCCGTCGGACACCCCGGCGAACCCCGCGCCGACCGTGTCGACCTTCGTCGCGCGCCGCATGCCGCGGTTCTGGCGGAGCACCACGTACTCCGGGTCCTCCGCGCCCGGCAGCCCGATCTGCTCCTGCACGACCTCGCCGGCGAGCCTGAAGTGGCCGGCGAGCAGCGCCGCGTCGTCGTGCGCCCGCAGGTAGTCCTGGCGTTCGAAATGGGCTCGTACGACAGGGCCGAGAGGCTGTTCGACGGGGTGCGGCCACTCCTCGATGGTGATCGAGGGGTTCTCGGCGCCGGATTTGCGCAGCGTGATCCAGCCGAAGCCGACGCCCTTGGTCTTGCGGGCCTCGAACTCGTCGAGCCAGGCGTCGTACCGCGCGGCGTACTCCGCGGGGTCGGTGCGGTGGTCGCCGCTGTCGCGCAGCCACAGTTCGGCGTACTGCGTGACGTCCTGCACCTCGCGCTGCACGATCCACGCGTCGCACCCGGCCGGCACCCAGGAGCGCAGCCGCTCCTGCCACTCCTCGCCGTCCACGTGCTGCCAGTTGGCGAGGAACTGCGCGTACCCCCCGTCGTTCAGCCGCTCCCCCGCTCCCTGAACGAGCGTGCGGCACAGATCGTCCCCGCCCATCCCGCCGTCGCGGTACGTCAGCCGCGCGCCCGGCGAGATGACGAAGGGCGGGTTGGACACGATCAGGTCGTACGTGTCCTCGCCCACCGGGTCGTAGAGCGAGCCCTGGCGCAGGTCGGCCTCGGGCGCCCCGGAGAGGCCGAGCGTGAGCCGCGTGAAGTGCAGGGCGCGCGGGTTGAGGTCGGTGGCGGTGACCCGGACGGCGTGCTGCGCGGCGTGCAGCGCCTGGATGCCGGATCCGGTGCCGAGGTCGAGCGCGTCGGCGACCGGCGTACGGACGGTGATGCCGGCGAGCGTGGTGGACGCGCCGCCGACTCCCAGGACCACGCCCTCAGCGCGGGTACCCGCGCCGCCGGCGCCGCCGACCGCGCGGCCGAGGTCGGAGACGATGAACCAGTCCTGGCCCTCCTCCCCGCCGTAGGGCCGTACGTCCACAGTGGCCCGTACGCCGTCGTCCCCGTCCGCCGCCCCTTCTCGCACCAGCCAGCCGTCGGCCAGGCACTGCTCCAGGGGCAGTACGGCCCCGGCGCGGGCGGCCGGCACCGGCTGCTGGAGCAGGAAGAGCCGCACGAGCGTTCCGAGCGGGCTGTCGCCGCGCGTGGCCCGCAGCGCGGGCACGGCCTCGCTGCGGGCGAGCGCGGCGTACGCGGGCGCGCCGAGCAGCTCCAGCAGCCCGTCGGCGGTGAAGTCGGCGGCGAGGAGCGCTTCGCGGAGGCGGGCGGAGCTTTCGGGCGCGGGGAGGCTGGTCGTACTCACTGGGCCATTGTCACCGCTCGCACTGACAAAAGCCGCGCGGCCCGGCCCCCGTCCGGGGTGCCGGGCCGCGCGGCAGGGCGTGCGCACCGCGATTACGTCTTCGAGGGCGGCGAGGCGGAGTTCGCCGCGCCCGGCTTCTGGCAGCCGGGCTGCTTGGCCATCGCCTTGCCCACCTCGCCGGACTGGAGCTTCTGGAGCGCCTGGTCACCGCTCCTGCTGATCTTGCTCAGCTCTTCCGCGACTCCCTTGAGGCCGTCCGCGAACTCCGCCTGGTCCTTGGTGTTGAGCCCGTCGACCTGCTTCTTCAGACCGGCGTACGCCGCGGAGGACTCCTTGAGCTCCTTGACCGCCGCCTTCTGGGTCGCCTCGCCGCCGTCGACGGGCGGGGCGCCCGCCTTCTCCACGGCGGCGCCCATCGCCCTGTAGGCGTCCGAGATCTGCTGGAAGGCCGCGGAGTCCGTCCTCTGGACGTCGGCGGGCTTGCTGTTGTCGGCGGTCTGCTTCTGGATGGAGGTGTTGGCGTCCGAGATCTTCTTCAGCTGGGGCTGCACCTGGTCGCAGACCGACTTCGCCCAGTCGTCGACCTTGTTGTCGTCGTCGTCGCTGGTGCAACCGGACAGCGCCATTACCAGTACCGCACCGCCGGACAGCGCGGCCGCACACTTCTTGTTCACCGGATTGGTCCCTTCCAAGGCTCTCGGCCCCGGAACATACACGCCACGTGGGCGACGACCGCATGCCGTACGTCCGTTCCATAACCTATTGAAGCCATTTGCACCAAGGGAGAGACACCTCACGGAACTGCTCGCACAACAGCGGCGACGGGCGGACGCCACGTCAGAGAACGACGCCCGCCCGCCCGCTGAGCCGGTGTGACGAATACGACGAGTCCTACGGCACGGCCCTGGGCGCCGCCGCCGGGCCCGCCGGCTTGGGCACCCGTCCGGAACCGCCCTCCGATCCGCCCCCGGAGCCGCCCTCGTCGCCCATGGCGATGGGGCGCCGCTTGGAGACGTACACCGCGCCGACGATGACGACGACGGCGAGCGTCGCCACCACCGCCCGCACCCCGGCATTGGCGTCGTCGCCGTAGCCGAACTGCACCACCGCCGGGGCGATGAGCAGCGCCACCAGGTTCATCACCTTCAGCAGCGGGTTGATCGCGGGACCCGCGGTGTCCTTGAACGGGTCGCCGACCGTGTCGCCGATGACGGTCGCGGCGTGGGCCTCGCTGCCCTTGCCGCCGTGGTGGCCGTCCTCGACGAGTTTCTTGGCGTTGTCCCACGCGCCACCGGAGTTGGCGAGGAAGACGGCCATCAGCGTGCCGGTGCCGATGGCGCCCGCGAGGAACGAGCCGAGCGCGCCGACGCCGAGCGAGAAACCGATCGCGATCGGCGTCAGCACGGCGAGCAGACCGGGCGTGGTCAGCTCGCGCAGCGCGTCCTTGGTGCAGATGTCGACCACCCGGCCGTACTCCGGCTTCTCCGTGTAGTCCATGATCCCGGGGTGCTCGCGGAACTGCCGCCGCACCTCGAAGACCACCGCGCCGGCCGACCTGGACACCGCGTTGATCGCCAGCCCCGAGAAGAGGAAGACGACCGCGGCACCGAGCATCAGGCCGACGAGTTTGTCGGGCTGCGAGATGTCCATCTGGAGACCCAGCTCGCCGGCTTTCGCCCCGACCTCCCGGCGCGCCGTCTCGATGGCGTCCTTGTACGAACCGAAGAGCGCCGCCGCCGCGAGGACCGCGGTGGCGATGGCGATGCCCTTGGTGATGGCCTTGGTGGTGTTGCCGACGGCGTCCAGGTCGGTGAGGACCTGCGCGCCCGCACCCGTGACGTCGCCGGACATCTCGGCGATGCCCTGCGCGTTGTCGGAGACGGGGCCGAAGGTGTCCATGGCGACGATGACGCCGACGGTGGTGAGCAGACCGGTACCGGCCAGGGCCACCGCGAAGAGCGCCAGAATGATCGACGTACCGCCGAGCAGGAACGCGCCGTACACGCCGAGGCCGATGAGCAGCGCGGTGTAGACGGCGGACTCCAGTCCGATGGCGATGCCGGTGAGGACGACGGTGGCGGGGCCCGTCAGCGAGGACCTGCCGATGTCCCTGACGGGGCGCCGGTTCGTCTCGGTGAAGTACCCCGTCAGTTGCTGGATCAGGGCGGCCAGCACGATGCCGATGGCGACGGCCACGAGCGCCAGCACCCGCGGGTCGCCCGCGTGTGCCTTGACGGCGGCGTCGGTGACGCCGTCAAGGGCGGCGTACGAGGACGGCAGGTGGACGAAGACGGCCACCGCCACCAGGACGAGGGAGATCACCGCGGAGATGAAGAAGCCGCGGTTGATGGCGGTCATTCCGCTGCGGTCGGCGCGCCGCGGGGCGACCGCGAAGATGCCGATCACCGCGGTGACCACGCCGATCGCCGGAACGATCAGCGGAAAGGCCAGCCCCGCGTCGCCGAAGGCGGCCTTGCCGAGGATGAGCGCCGCGACGAGCGTCACGGCGTACGACTCGAAGAGGTCGGCCGCCATGCCCGCGCAGTCGCCGACGTTGTCGCCCACGTTGTCGGCGATGGTCGCGGCATTGCGCGGATCGTCCTCCGGGATGCCCTGCTCGACCTTGCCGACGAGGTCGGCGCCGACGTCGGCGGCCTTGGTGAAGATGCCGCCGCCGACCCGCATGAACATCGCGATGAGCGCGGCGCCGAGCCCGAAACCCTCCAGCACCTTGGGCGCGTCGGCCGCGTAGACGAGAACGACGCAGGAGGCACCGAGCAGGCCGAGGCCCACGGTGAACATGCCGACCACACCGCCCGTACGGAAAGCGATCTTCATCGCTTTGTGTGCGACGGCCGTCAGATCCTTTTCCGGCTCGCCCTCGGCCGGGGTGGCTTCACGCGCGGCGGCCGCCACGCGCACATTGCTCCGTACGGCCAGCCGCATCCCGATGTAACCGGTCGCCGCCGAGAAAAGGGCGCCGACCAGGAAAAACGCGGAACGTCCCGCGCGCTGCGACCAGTTGTCGGCCGGAAGCAGGAGGAGCAGGAAGAAAACCACGACGGCGAAAACACCGAGTGTGCGCAACTGGCGGGCGAGATAGGCATTCGCGCCTTCCTGCACCGCCGCCGCGATCTCCTTCATCCTGTCGGTGCCTTCGCCGGCCGCCAGGACCTGACGTACCAGCAGCTGAGCGACGGCCAGGGCCGCCAGCGCCACTGCGGCGACGACGATCACGACGATCCGGTTCCCGTCGGTGAGTACCGCGGCCGCGAGAGTAGAGGGGTGGTCCAGCTGTTCTGAGGTGAAGAGCCCCGTCATTCGTCCTCCTTGACGCTCAGAGCTCAAGACGTGGACGGATTGTAGGGAGTGGAGCCCGATCAAAACAGAGTGCCGCAAGCACAATTGGCCTTCGCCGGACGCTCAGCAAATGATCGCGTTCCCTTAATGACCTGGAAATCAGTAACGGGGCAAACGCATTGATGATCCGACAACGATCTCCAGGAAAGATCCAAGGAAATACGAAAGGCCCTGCTCAGCAGGGCCTCACGTAAAAGAACGGCCCCTGGGGGCCGGAAAAGGATCAGGGGAGCACGGTCGTCAGCGCTGTCGGCCAGCTCATGCGGATGACGCCGCCGGACTGACCGGTGACGACCTCGACATCGTCGACGAGTCCACTGATGACCGCCAGCCCCATCTCGTCCTCGTCGTCGGAGTCGGCGTCGGAATCCGCACCGGGTACCGCGGACGGGGGCCCGGACACGGAGTCGGGCCCCGCGGTGCCACGCACCCCGGGAACCGATCCGGCCGTACCGCCCGAACCGGGGACCTCGTCCCCGACCTCGATGGAGAAAACCTTCTCCTCCTCGGTCAGGGCGACCCGGACCGGGGCGGAGATGCCATGGCTGCGGTGGAGCCCCACCGCACGGGAGCACGCCTCGCCGACCGCGAGTCGGACTTCGTCCAGCACCGCCTCGTCGACCCCGGCCCTGCGCGCCACGGCGGCCGCCACCAGACGGGCCGTCCTGACGTGCTCGGGCTGGGCGCTGAAGCGGAGTTCAACGGTGGCCATGTGCGGTCCCCCTCGGACGTTCGGGCGTGCTTCTCAGGGGCCCGGGCCGACAGCCCGGAGCCCCTGCTCTTCCTTCCGGTTCCCGGAAGCCGTCAGTCGGTGGCCGCGACGGCTTCGTCGACCGAGGTGTGAATGGGGAACACCTTGGTCAGTCCGGTGATCCGGAAGATCTTGAGAATGCGCTCCTGGTTGCAGACCAGTCGCAGCGAGCCCTCATGGGCCCGGACGCGCTTGAGTCCGCCCACGAGCACGCCGAGTCCGGTGGAGTCGAGGAAATCCACGCCCTCCATGTCGACGACCAGGTGATAGCTGCCGTCGTTCACCAACTCGACCAACTGCTCGCGCAGCTTGGGCGCGGTATACACATCAATCTCGCCACCGACCTCGACGACCGTACGGTCGCCACCAGGTCCGGACACATTGCGAGTCGACAGGGACAGGTCCACGGATCCTCCAGCACCTTGCTATCGAGCGGCCGCCCCCCTGAGGTCTCCCCGGCGGAGCCAGAGGACGGAACGCCAGCCGCAATGGCATTCAATCACTTACCAGCATGCATGCACGACGCCTTGGGAGCATTGTCCGTCACGCCAGTGACACACTCGGTGCCGATGGCCAAGAATCACCGTCCCAGCCGACCTCCGGAGAACGCGGGTGCGCGCCCCTCTCCCGGTACGGTCCTCGACCGGCTCACCGCAGGGGGGAGCCGGTCCTCGCGCATCACTCATACGGAGCACTTGCCCCCACGTGCGGGGTCCCATGCAGTCTGGCCCGACCGCATCCGTACGGAGGTGATCGCGGCCATCCAGTCCGCCGGGATCGAGCATCCGTGGACCCACCAGGCGCAGGCCGCGGAACACGCCCTGGACGGGGATTCCGTCGTCATCGCCACCGGTACCGCGTCCGGCAAGTCGCTCGCCTACCTCGCCCCCGTCCTCACCGCCCTCCTCGACGGCTCCGAGGCACCGAACGGACGCGGCACGACGGCCCTCTACCTCGCCCCCACCAAGGCCCTCGCGGCCGACCAGCGCCGTGCGGTGAAGGCGCTGGCCGCACCGCTGGGCAACGCCGTCAGGCCCGCGGTCTACGACGGCGACACGCCGGTCGAAGAGCGCGAATGGGTACGTCAGTACGCCAACTACGTCCTGACCAACCCGGACATGCTGCACCGCGGAATCCTTCCTTCCCACCCCCGCTGGGCCTCCTTCCTGCGCGCCCTGCGCTACGTCGTCGTCGACGAGTGCCACACCTACCGCGGCGTGTTCGGCTCGCACGTCGCCCAGGTGCTCCGGCGCCTGCGCCGCCTGTGCGCCCGTTACGGCGCGGACCCCGTCTTCCTGCTCGCCTCCGCCACTTCCGCGCAGCCCGCCGTGGCCGCGGCCCGCCTCACCGGCCTCCCCGTCCAGGAGGTCGCCGACGACGCCTCCCCGCGCGGCGAACTGGTGTTCGCGCTCTGGGAGCCGCCGCTCACCGAACTGCACGGCGAGAAGGGCGCGCCCGTACGCCGTACCGCCACCGCCGAAACCGCCGACCTCCTCACCGGTCTGACCGTGCAGGGCGTCCGCTCGGTCGCTTTCGTACGCTCCCGGCGCGGCGCCGAGCTGATCGCCCTCATCGCCCAGGAACGCCTGGCCGCCGTCGACCCTTCGCTCCCGCACCGGGTCGCCGCCTACCGCGGCGGCTACCTCCCCGAGGAGCGCCGCGCCCTGGAACGCGCCCTGCACTCCGGCGAACTCCTCGGTCTCGCCGCGACCACCGCGCTCGAACTCGGCATCGACGTGTCGGGCCTGGACGCCGTGGTCATCGCCGGTTACCCCGGCACCCGCGCCTCCCTCTGGCAGCAGGCGGGGCGGGCCGGGCGGTCGGGCGAGGGCGCCCTGGCGATCCTTGTGGCCCGGGACGACCCTCTGGACACGTACCTGGTCCACCATCCCGATGCGCTCTTCCGGCAGCCGGTGGAGTCCACCGTCCTCGATCCCTCCAATCCGTACGTCCTCGCCCCCCATCTGTGCGCCGCCGCCGCCGAGCTCCCGCTCACCGATGCCGACATGGAGCTTTTCGGTCCCGCGGCCCCCGGGCTGATGCCGCAGCTGGAGGCAGCCGGCCTGCTCCGCCGCCGGGGCAGGTCCTGGTACTGGACCCGCCGGGAGCGGGCCGCCGACCTCACCGACATCCGGGGCGAGGGCGGCCGGCCCGTGCAGATCGTCGAGGCGGACACCGGCCGGCTGCTCGGCACGGTCGACGCGTCCGCCGCCCACACCTCCGTCCACGACGGCGCCGTCCACCTCCACCAGGGCCGTACGTACCTGGTGAAGCGCCTGGACCTGGACGACCCGTACGGAGCCGTCGCCCTGGTCGAGGAGGCGAATCCGCCGTACTCCACCACCGCCCGCGACACCACCGCCATCTCCGTCCTGGAGACCGACACCGAGATCCCCTGGGGCGAAGGTCGCCTCTGCTTCGGCTCCGTCGAAGTCACCAACCAGGTCGTCTCCTTCCTCCGTCGCAAACTCATCACCGGTGAAGTGCTCGGTGAGACCAAGCTCGACCTCCCTGTCCGCACGCTCCGGACCCGCGCCGTGTGGTGGACGGTGACCGAGGACCAGCTCGACGCCGCCCGCGTCGGTCCGGAACAGCTGGGCGGCGCCCTGCACGCCGCCGAGCACGCCTCCATCGGGATGCTCCCGCTCTTCGCCACCTGTGACCGGTGGGACATCGGCGGCGTCTCGGTCCCGCTCCACCCGGACACCCTGCTGCCGACGGTCTTCGTGTACGACGGCCATCCGGGCGGCGCGGGCTTCGCCGAGCGGGCCTTCCACACGGCCCGTCAGTGGCTGACCGCCACCCGTGAGGCCATCGCCTCCTGCGAGTGCGAGGCGGGTTGTCCCTCCTGCATCCAGTCGCCCAAGTGCGGCAACGGCAACGACCCCCTCGACAAACGGGCCGCCGTCCGCCTCCTGACCGTCCTCCTCAGGGAAGCCCCGGACGACCCGGACGCCCCAGTCGTGTCGGACGCCCCAGTCGTGTCGGACGCTCCGGACGCTCCGGAGGCCCCGGATGCCCCGAGGCTCTCTGCTCCCCCGGAGCCCCCTGCCGCCGCTGAGCGGCCCGGGGAGTGAGCCCGGAGGCCATGGGTCCGGCGGGGCCGGCCCGGGCCCTCACCGCCACGCTGTACGGCCCGGCATCGGCCTCTGCCGTGACGTCGGAGACCTCGCCGTACACGGAACAGCTGAGCAGCCGCGTCTGCTGGGCCGCCGCCACCTCGGCCGCCTCGTCACAGGCGGCGGCCTGCCCCCGCATCCAGTGCGCCGCCGCCGCGAGGGCCGCCAGGTCCGCCGCGCCGCCGGCCCGGTGCCGGGCCAAGACCGCCTGCCCCGTGGCCAGCGCTCCCGCGAACACCACCCCGAGCACGGCCACAGCCACGACAGCCCACACCGTGGCCGATCCCCGGTCGCCCCCTCCGTCCCCCCGCCCGCTCATGCAACCGCCCCCACGCTCTCTTCGGCCCGCGCGACCGCCTCGGCCCGCAGCGTCAGGGACAGCGCGCCGAGCCCCGGTGCGGGCGCCTCGACGGCCACCCGCACCAGATCGCCCTCCCTGCCGAGGGTGACGCGCGCCCCGCGCGGCGCCGCCTGCCGGGCCGCCGCCACCGAGGCGCCCTCCGGCTCCTGGCGCGCGACGGCCCTGGCACCCGCCCTCGCCGCGTCCACACACTGGATCTGCGCGGAAGTCGCCATCAGTGCCCAGACCAGCGCCATGGTGAGGAGCACCAGGGCAGGCACCACCACGGCCGCCTCCGCCGTGACATAGCCCCGGTCACCGCTTCCCCCGGTCTCAGAACGGCACATGGAGAGCCCTCCCGACGGCCGCTTCCAGGGCCGACGACACCATGCCGCTCGTGACGACCTTGTAGAGCACCGCCGCGAAGGCGCATGCCGCGATCGTCCCCATCGCGTACTCGGACGTCGTCATCCCCGCGTCCTTGCCGCCGGCCGCCCCGCGCACCAGCGCCGACGCCTGTTCCCGCACCCGCTTCCACACCCGCATCTCAACCTCCAAGGTCAGTTGCCGTTCACAAGGTCAGTTGCCGTTCATCAGTCCGCTCGCGAGCCCGATCACCACGGGCACCACTCCGACCACCAGGAAGGCGGGCAGAAAGCACAGCCCGACCGGCCCGACCATCAGCACGCCCGCCCGCTGGGCGCGGGCCGCCGCCTCCCGCGCCCGCTCCGCCCTGAGGCCCTCGGCCAGCCGGGACACGGGATCGGCCGCCGGAGCTCCGGTGGCACCCGCACGTTCCAGACAGCGGGCCAGCCCCGCGGCGCCCGGTATCGCGCCCAGCCGGCCCCACGCGTCCGCAGGTTCACTCCCGAGCCGCAGTTCGGCGGCCGTCCGCGACAGCCGCTCGCCCACCGGCCCACCGAGCGAGTCCCCGACCGCCTCCGCCGCCTCGCGCGGCCCGGCGCCCGCGGAAACGCAGGCCGCCAGGAGGTCGGCGGCGAGCGGAAGCTGGCGCGTATCGACGGGGTCCTCTTCGCGCGGCTTGCGCCCGCGCCGCCATCGCACGGTCCCGTACGCCGCGACCGCCCCGACCGCGCACCCGCTCACGCCGCCGACCAGCGCATAGCCGGTGACCGCGGCTCCCAGAGGCGCCCCCCAGCGCAGTGCCCGCGCCCCGTACTCGGGCCGCCACCGCCGCCACCGCCCGAAGCCCGCCCCGGTCTCCCCGGCCGCCTCCACGGCCAGCAGCGCCGCCAGCCGCCTGCGCAGCAACCGCTCCCGCCGCCGCCCGGCCAGCGTGAGCACCAGCCACACCGCGGTGGCCGCGACCGACACCACCACCCCCAGCCTGTGGACGACATCCCCGCTCAACACGGGCCCTCCCCTCGTCGTACGATCCGCCGGGCCCAGAAGAGACCCGCGCCCTCCAACAGCCCTCCGACCAGCAAGCACCCCATTCCGGCCGGGGTGTGCAGCAGCACGCGCAGCGGTCCGGCCCCCAGCGCGCTGCCGATGAGCAGCCCCGCCACCGGAAGCAGCGCCAGGAGCGCCACCGTCGCCCAGGCGCCCGTCAGCTGCGCCCGGAGGTTCTCCCGCTGGTCCCGCTCGGCCCGCAGCGCGCCCTCCAGCCGGTCGAGCCCGGCCGCGAGACCGGCGCCGCCGTCCACCGCCACCCGCCAGCACGCGGCGACCCCCACGAGCCCCTCCGCTCCCGGCTCCCGGGCCGCTCTCCTCAGCGCGTCCGGTACGTCCCCGCCGAACCGCGCCGCCGCCATCACGTCGGCCTCCGCCCCGCCCAGGCCACCGGTGCCCGCCGCGGCCGCGAACAGCGCCTGCCCCGGCTGCCTGCCCGCCCGCAGCTCGCCCGCCACCGCCCCGCACAGCGCGATGACCGCCTCCGTACGCCTCTCCCGCTCCCGGCTCCGCTCCCCGGCCCGCAGCCGGCGCCCCACCAGCGGCACCGCCACCGCTCCCGCGGCCAACGGCAGTACCGACTCGCCCAGTACGGCCACGAGCACCGCCACCGGCACGCACAGCCACTCCCGCCGCAGCCGCCCCCGTACCGGCGCCGCCAGCCGCTCCCACAGCGCGCTCGCGCCCTCCGGGTCCACGCCCTCCGGGCCCACCGCTCCGCCCGCGAGCATCAACCGCGCCCGCCGCAGGTCCCGGTCGCGCCCGGCCAGCAGCCAGGCAGCCGCTCCCGCACACATCGCCGCCGCGTACACCGGCACCGCTCCCGCTCCGGCCCCCGTCACAGCGCACCCCCGATCAGCTCACGCAGCCGGGGCCAGCCGCGCTCGTACGAGAAGGCCCGCGCACCCCACCGCAGCGCCGGCACGGTCACCACGAGCCCCGCCGCGTCCCGCTCCAGCACATGGACCTCGGCGACCCGCCGCAGCCCGCCCCGGTCACGCGCGAGATGGACCACCACCGACAGGGCCGCCGCCAGCTGGCTGTGCAGTGCCGCCCGGTCGAGCCCCGCGGCCGCGCCGAGTGCCTCGAGCCGCGCCGGGACGTCCGTCGCCGCGTTGGCATGGACGGTCCCGCATCCGCCTTCGTGCCCGGTGTTGAGCGCGGCCAGGAGTTCGGTGACCTCGGCGCCGCGCACCTCGCCGACCACCAGCCGGTCGGGCCGCATCCGCAGTGCCTGCCGCACGAGGTCCTGCAGCGTGACCTGCCCGGCGCCCTCCTGGTTCGCTGGCCGCGACTCCAGGCGCACCACATGCGGATGATCGGGCCTCAGCTCCGCCGAATCCTCGGCCAGCACGATCCGCTCCCGCTCCCCGACCAGGCCGAGGAGGGTCGACAGGAGCGTGGTCTTTCCCGTGCCCGTGCCTCCGCTGATCAGGAACGAGAGCCGGGACTCGACGAGCGCCCGCAGCATCCGGTCGCCTCCGGGCGGCACCGTCCCCGCTTCGACCAGCTCCGCCGGTGAGAACGCCTTGGGGCGCACCACCCGCAGCGACAGGCACGTGGATCCGACCGCCACCGGTGGCAGTACCGCGTGCATCCGCGTCCCGTCGGGCAGCCTGGCGTCCACCCACGGCCTCGCGTCGTCGAGCCGGCGTCCCGCCACCGCCGCGAGCCGCTGCGCGAGCCTGCGGACCGCCGCCGCGTCGGTGAAGGAGACACCGGTGAGTTCGAGCCCGCCTCCCCGGTCCACCCACACCCGGTCGGGCGCGGACACCAGCACGTCCGTCACCGAGGGATCGGCGAGCAGCGGTTCCAGCGTCCCCGTCCCCACCAGCTCGCACCGCAACTCCTCGGCCGCTCCCAGCACCTCCGCGTCGCCCAGCAGCCGCCCCTGGGCCCGCAGCGCGGCCGCCACCCGGGCCGGCGTCGGTTCGGCGCCGCTCTCCGCGAGCCGCTGCCTCACGGCGTCCAGCAGTCCCGCGCTCATGAGACACCGCCCCCGGCGAGCGCCTGCTCCCAGAAGGCCGTGCAGAAACGGGCCAGTGGTCCGCGCGCGCTGCCGCCCGGCGGCGTTCCGCACGCCTGCGCCTCCAGCAGTCCCGGCTCCACCGGCAGCTCACCGGCCAGCGGAAGCCCCAGCAGCCGCGCCACCGACTCCTCGTCCAGTCCCGCGGCGTACGGCCCGCGTACGACCGCACGCAGGTCCCTCAACACCATGCCCGCCGTCGACGCCACCCGGCTCGCCGCCGCGACGGCCCGCAGCTCCGCCGGCACCACCAGCAGTCCGAGATCCAGCTGGGCCAGTGCCTCCGCCACGGCCTCGTCGACCCGGCGCGGCAGATCCACGACCACCACCCCGCCACGCCGTCGCGCGGCGGCCAGCACCGCGCGCATCGCTTCCGGCGGGATCACCACACGGTCACCCCGGTCCCAGCTCAGCACACGCAGCGCATGCAGTTCCGGCAGCGATTCCTCGAGCGCGCCACTGCCGACCCGCCCTCTGGATTCGGCGAAATCCGGCCACCGCATGCCTTCCGCCGCCTCCCCGCCGAGCAGTACGTCGAGCCCGCCGCCCAGTGGATCGCCGTCGATGAGCATCGTGCGCCGGCCCGTCCGGGCGGCGGCCACCGCCAGTGCGCAGGCCAGAGTCGAAGCCCCTGCCCCGCCCCGTCCGCCGAGCACCCCCACGGTCAGGGCCTGGCGCCCCACGCCCTCCGCCACATCGGCGATGCGCTCGACGAGCCAGCTCTCGGCGTCGGGCAACCGCAGCACATGGTCGGCGCCGATCTCCACCGCCCGCCGCCACACGCCGGGGTCGTCCTGATCCTTGCCCACGAGCAGCACACCGGGTCTGCGCGCGCCGCCGCGCCCGAGCACCGCCCCGCGCACCCGGCCGGCGGCGTCGTCGCCCACCAGGATCAGCGGCGCGCTCTCCCAGGTGCCCCTGCGCTCGGGCACCGCGTGGTGGACTTCCGGTTCGACGCCGGCCGCGGCACACAGCCGCAGCAGATCGTCGAGCAGGTCGACGTCCTCGGTGACGATCAACGGTCCGCCCTGCCGCGCTCCGGCGGCCGGCGGTCGGTCGGGTGTGATGGATCCGGCCACGATCTCCGCCCCCTCTCACTGTGATTCCTTCGGTCCGCGAACTTCGTGGACGGAATCACCGTGCGGGGATCTGGGAAATCGTGTGGATCTTGCTAAAAAACTGGGGACAACCCGTCGGTTGTGAATATCCCGCTCACCTATACCAGTGACTTCCGGAGAGCGGCGGAACCACTACGCAGCGTCACGAGTCTTATGAACAGGAGGCAGACGCCAAGGCGGTCCGGAGGGAGAGAAATGATCGGAACCGGAGGGCGAAAACGCATCCGGACATGCGACGACCCCCGTCGGGGGGGAGAACGGGGGTCGTCTCCACGGCCGACTCGGGGGGGGAGGAGTCGGACCGGGGTAGCACGGTCGCGAACGATCCGTGACTTCCATGGTGTACCCGAGAGCCTTCTCAGGCAAACCCACACGCCACAGCGTACGCCGAATGGCGGGCGCCTATGCTCGCCTCGTGGAAAACCACTCCTTGCCCCGAACAGCCGCCTTCTTCGATCTCGACAAGACCGTCATTGCGAAGTCGAGCACGCTGACCTTCAGCAAGTCCTTCTATCAAGGCGGACTGATCAGCCGCGGGGCTGCCCTCCGCACCGCCTACACCCAGTTCGTCTTCCTCGCCGGCGGCGCGGACCACGACCAGATGGAGCGCATGCGCGACTACCTCTCCGCGCTCTGCAAGGGCTGGAACGTCCAGCAGGTCAAGGAGATCGTCGCCGAGACCCTGCACGACCTGATCGACCCGATCATCTACGACGAGGCGGCCTCCCTCATCGAGGAGCACCACACCGCCGGCCGCGACGTCGTGATCGTCTCCACCTCCGGCGCCGAGGTGGTCGAGCCGATCGGTGAGCTCCTGGGCGCCGACCGGGTCGTGGCGACCCGGATGGTCGTCGGCGACGACGGCTGCTTCACGGGCGAGGTGGAGTACTACGCGTACGGCCCCACCAAGGCCGAGGCGGTCAAGGAGCTCGCCGCGTCCGAGGGGTACGACCTGGCGCGCTGTTTCGCGTACAGCGATTCGGCGACCGACATCCCGATGCTCGAGTCCGTCGGCCACCCCCACGCGGTCAACCCGGACCGGGCGCTGCGCCGTGAGGCACTCGCCCGCGGATGGCCGGTTCTCGTCTTCAACCGGCCCGTCCGTCTCAAGCAACGGCTGCCCGCCTTCGCCATGCCGCCCCGGCCCGCGCTCGTCGCCGCGGCCGCGGTGGGAGCGGCCGCCGCCACCGCGGGTCTGGTCTGGTACGTCAGCCGCAGACCCGGTCGGCGGGCCCGCCGACCACGGCACGGCCAACCATACGAAAACTTTGCCCGAATTTAGACCAAAAAGTAAAGAAGCACACCCAGGGGTTTCCCTTCGCGGGCTCCAGGAGTACAAAGGACTCAACGGCCCGCGAGACCAAGGACATCCGAGAGGATGACCTTTGAAGCACGAAGGCCCCACGGACCGAGCATGGAAGTCGAGCACCCACGCGACGTCGACCCGTCGATTACGGGCCAGCCGCACCAGGTGGCGGGCAAAGTTCCCGGCCTGATGGGCAAAATTCGAGGACGCTTGGTAACCCGGCGGACATGCCAGCGGCGGTACCGCTCAGCGGTACCGCCGCAACCCTTCGCCCGTCCGCTCTCCGTTTGCCCGCGGGCGAGTTCGGCGGGCGAACTCAAGCAGCTCCGCGCTGGAGCGCCTCGCACACGGCCGTCGACTCCCTGACGCCCAGCTCCACCGCGCGCCCGCAGTGCGCGATCCACGCCGCCATGCCCTCCGGCGTCCCCGACGCGTAGCCGTCCAGCGCCGCCACGTACGCCGCGCGCCCCAGCTCCCCGTGCCCGACCTCCGCCGGGCAGACCGACTTCGGATCGAGGCCGCTGCCGATCAGGACGATCCGCTCGGCGGTGCGCGCCACCAGGCCGTTGTACGAGCCGAACGGGCGCAGCGCCAACAGCTCGCCGTGCACCACGGCCGCCGTCACCAGCGCCGGCGCGGAACCGCCCGCGATGACGAGTTCCGAAAGCCCCTCGAGCCGGCCCGCCACCTCGTCGGCGCCCGGCAGCGGAAGTTCGACCAGGGGCTCGTCCACCGGCTCGCCCACGAGCCGCGGCCGGCCCACCAGCTCGTCCGACACACCCGCACCGCCCGCCGCCACCAGATGCAGCCGGGCCAGCACCCGCAGCGGCGACTGACGCCAGATGGACAGCAGCTGTCCGGCCTCCGCGGTCAGCCGCAGCGCCGCGCCGACCGTCCGCGACTCCTCGTCGACGCTGAAGTCGGTACGCCGACGCACCTCTTCCAGCGCCCAGTCCGCGCCCGAGAGCGCCGCCGAACCGCGCGCCCCGCGCAGCGCCGCCTCCGCGGTGATCTCGTTGCTGCGGCGCCGCATGACGCGGTGTCCGTAAACCCGGTCGACGGCCTTGCGCACGGAGTCCACGGCCTCGGGCACACCGGGCAGCGCGCCGAGCGCCGCGAGGGGATCAGCGTTCGTACTCATAAGTAAGGAGCCTACGCATCCCTGGCACTCGCCCCACCTTGGAGTGGTCTTCTTCACTCGGGATGCACACGGCACGCAATCATGCGATTACCCTTGGTGAACATGAAGATCGCTTTCGTAGGGAAGGGCGGCAGCGGCAAGACGACGCTGTCCTCGCTCTTCATCCGCCACCTCACCGCCAACGAGGCCCCGGTCATCGCCGTGGACGCCGACATCAACCAGCACCTGGGCACCGCGCTCGGCCTCGACGAGACGGAAGCCGCCGCACTGCCCGCGATGGGCGCGCACCTCCCCCTCATCAAGGAGTACCTGCGCGGCACCAACCCCCGTATCGCCTCCGCCGAGACGATGATCAAGACGACGCCGCCGGGCGAGGGGTCCCGCCTCCTGCGGGTGAGCGAGGACAACCCGGTGTACGACGCGTGCGCCCGTACCGTGCGGCTCGACGACGGCGAGATCCGGCTCATGGCCACCGGCCCCTTCACCGAGTCCGATCTGGGCGTCGCCTGCTACCACTCCAAGGTCGGCGCGGTCGAGCTGTGCCTCAACCACCTCGTCGACGGTTCGGACGAGTACGTCGTGGTCGACATGACGGCCGGTTCGGACTCCTTCGCCTCCGGCCTGTTCACCCGGTTCGACATGACCTTCCTGGTGGCCGAACCGACCCGCAAGGGGGTCTCCGTCTACCGCCAGTACAAGGAGTACGCCCGGGACTACGGCGTGTCCCTCAAGGTCGTCGGCAACAAGGTGCAGGGCCAGGACGACATCGACTTCCTGCGCGAGCAGGTGGGCGACGACCTCCTGGTGACCGTCCGTGCGTCCGACTGGGTCCGCGCGATGGAGAAGGGCCGCCCCTCCCGCTTCGAGCTGCTGGAGGCGGCCAACCGCCTCGCCCTCCAGACCCTGCAGAACGCCGCGGAGGACTCGTACGCGCACCGCGACTGGGAGCGCTACACGCGCCAGATGGTGCACTTCCACCTGAAGAACGCGGAGAGCTGGGGCAACGCGAAGACGGGCGCCGACCTGGCTGCCCAGGTCGACCCCGCCTTCGTACTCGATGAGCGTCTCGCGGAAGCCGGTGCCACTCAGCCGGCGTGAGCGGGGAGGTCGCCCCGGCGCTCGGGCGGGCGGCCGTCCGGGTGGGCGGTGCCCGGCCGGGCACCGCTCGGGGTGGCCGCGGACCGGGCGGCTGCGGGCCGGGCGGCCAGGAATGGCGCCCAGCCTCCCTTCGGGGCCTCACCGACCCCCAGGGTGCGCATCTTCGCCAGCACCTTCGGGTCCTGCGCGTCCAGCCAGTCGACGAGCTGCCTGAAGGAGACGCAGCGCACGTCCCGCTGCACACAGACCGTCTTGATCGTCTCCTCGACGGCACGCATGTACGTGCCGCCGTTCCAGGACTCGAAGTGGTTGCCGATGATCAGCGGGGCGCGGTTTCCATTGTACGAGCGGTCGAAGGCCTCCAGCAAGCCGTCACGCATCTGGTTGCCCCAGAACTCGTGCTGGGACGGGTCGCCCTTGACCGTTCCCGACTGGTTGACCATGAAGTTGTAGTCCATCGAGAGCGTTTCGAAGGCCCGTCCCGGCACCGGGACCAACTGGAGCGGAATGTCCCACAGGCCCAGGGTCTTCTTCGGCCACACCTGCTTGCCGACACCGCTCGAGTCGTAGCGGAAGCCCAGCTCCTTTCCGGCCCGCATCATGTTCTTCTGCCCTTCCAGGCAGGGCGTGCGGGCGCCGATGAGCTCCTTGTCGTAGTCGAAGGGCAGCGGCTTCGCCTTCTTCAGGCCCGAGTTGGTCTTCCAGCGCTTCACGAACGCCTTGGCCTGCGCGATCTCGCTCCTCCACTCCTCCTCGGACCAGGTCCCGACACCGCCGTCCTTGCCGCAGAAGTGGCCGTTGAAGTGCGTGCCGATCTCGTTGCCGTCCAGCCACGCGCCGCGCAGCTGGTCCACGGTGTCGCTGATTCCCGCGACGTCGTTGAAGCCGATGTCGGAACGGCCCGGTGAGTGCTGAGGCGGGTCGTAGAGGTGCCGCTTGTCCTCCGGCAGCAGGTACACACCGCTGAGGAAGTACGTCATCGTCGCGTCGTACTTCTTGCCGACCTCGCGGAAGTGGGAGAAGAGCCGCTGGCCGTCCTCCCCCGCCCCGTCCCAGGAGAACACCACGAACTGCGGGGGCTCTTGACCCGCCTTCAGCCGCTGGGGCCCGGGCAGATGCGGCTGCCTGCCCGTGTACGCCGTGGAGCCGTCGCCGATCAGGCGTACCGCGTTCTCGGGCGCCGCGGCGGGGGAGCCCTTCTTCTCCCCATGGGCGCCTCCCCCGGCTCCGGCGGCTTCGGGAGGTTCCGGGCCGGCGGGTCCGGAACAGGCGGCGAGTGCGCCGGCCATGGTCATTGCGGCGACGCCGAAGGCGATCCTCTTCGTGGCGGCCATCATCCGCCCACCCTCTTCCCTCAGGTTCCCTGCGTTGAAGTGCCGACACTGCGCGGCAAACCTCGCACGCCCCGCCGAAGAGAAAAGTATGACAAGCCGCTTAAATTCTTTATTCACTGGAACAGGTGAAATCTTAAGCTATTTGCCCCTAATGACCCCTTCGATTCTTTACTCTGCATTACCATTCGTTTACTGAGAGTTGAAAGTCCCGCTGCTGCACGCCGTGACCCACGGCCGCGTCCCCCATTCCGCGACCGCGCTGCCCCGGAGGAGACGGGAACCATGTCCGCTTGCGTCCCCACCCGCACCGACCACTCTTCGCGCACCCCGCGCCCATCCCGATTCCGCCGTCCCCACAGCCCCCCACCCGGGGACGGTGGCAACCGCCCCCGCCGATTCCGTATCGCGGGAGCCGACTTCTCAGCCTCGATCTGCGTCTTCCTGATCGCGCTGCCGCTCTCCCTGGGAATCGCCCTGGCCACCGGTGCCCCGCTCCAGGCCGGCCTCGTCGCCGCCGCCGTCGGCGGCATCGTCGCCGGCCGGCTGGGCGGAGCGCCGCTCCAGGTCAGCGGACCGGCCGCCGGACTCACGGTGGTTACGGCCGAGCTGATCCTGCAGTACGGCTGGCGCACCACCTGCGCCATCACCGTCCTCGCCGGCGCCGCCCAACTGGCGCTGTCAGTCGTACGTGTGGCCCGTTCCGCGCTCGCCGTCAGCCCGGCGGTCGTGCACGGCATGCTGGCCGGCATCGGCGCCACCATCGCCCTGTCCCAGCTTCACATCGTCCTCGGCGGCACACCGCAGAGCTCCGCCGTCGACAACGCGCTCGGCCTGCCGGCCCAGTTGGCCGACCTCCATGGCCCGGCCATCCTGGTGAGCGCCCTCACCGTCGCCGTGCTCCTCTTCTGGCCGCACATTCCGGGGCGTACGGGCCGGATCGCCCGCACGGTCCCGGCAGCCCTCGTCGCGGTGGCGACCGCCGCCGCGCTCGCGGCACTGACCGGGATGAAGGTGCCGCGCGTCGACCTGCCGTCCTGGAGCAGCCATGCGCTGCCCGGACTCCCGGAAGGGCCGGTGCTCGGAATCGCCGCGGCCGTACTCACGGTCACGCTGGTCACGAGCGTGCAGTCACTGCTTTCGGCCGTAGCCGTCGACAAGCTGGTGTCCGCACGCAAGGAGCCGCGCACCGAGGGGATGCGCTCGGACCTCGATCGCGAACTGGCGGGGCAGGGAGCCGCGAACATCGTGTCCGGGGCGCTCGGCGGGCTGCCGGTCGCCGGTGTCGCCGTACGGAGCGTCGCCAATGTGTCGGCGGGCGCGGTCAGCCGGCACTCCACCATGCTGCACGGCCTGTGGATCGTGCTGGCCTCGCTCTTCCTCGTCCCGGTCCTCGACCTGATCCCGCTGCCCGCGCTCGCCGCACTGGTGATGGTCATCGGTTTCCAGATGGTGAACATCACGCACATCCGCAGTGCCTCCCGCCACCGGGAGATGCTGGTGTACGTGGTGACGGTCACCGGGGTGGTTCTCATCGGCGTACTGGAAGGTGTGGCGATGGGGATCGCGGTCGCGGTCGCGGTCGCACTGCACCGGCTGGCCAAGACCCATGTCACCACGGAGGTGACGGCGGGCGGCGTCCACCACATCAGGGTGCGGGGCCAGTTGACCTTCCTCGCGGTGCCCCGGCTGAGCCGTGCGCTGAACCAGGTGCCTCCGGGGGAGGGCGCGGTCGTCGAGCTGGAGGGGTCCTTCATGGACCACGCGGCGTACGAAACGCTCCAGCACTGGCGGGACTCGCATGTCGCACAGGGGGGCCGGGTCGAGATCACCGGGCGTTCGGGCCACCGGTTCGCCGAGCCGGCCCCCGGCACCGACTCCGCCGGCCTCCCCGGCTCCGCCGACTCCACGCATCCCGCCCGCTCCACCCGCTCCGCCCACACCTGCTGTCGGCCGTGGACCCCCTGGCGCAACCACCACTGCGACGACCACGCCGCCGCGCCGCCCCTCACGCCGGGCCGGGCGAGCGCCGGCGTCGGTGCCGGCCAACTGGCCACCGGGGTCAGCGCCTTCCAGCGGAACACGGCGCCGCTGGTGCGCGAGGAGCTGGCCCGGCTTGCCCGCGAGGGGCAGACGCCCTCTCAGCTCTTCATCACCTGCGCGGACTCCCGGCTGGTCACCAGCATGATCACGTCCAGCGGCCCCGGTGACCTCTTCACCGTACGGAATGTGGGCAACCTGGTTCCGCCGCCCGGTGTGGAGAACGCGGACGACTCGGTCGCGGCGGCCATCGAGTACGCCGTGGACGTACTGGAGGTGCAGTCCATCACCGTCTGCGGGCACTCCGGTTGCGGTGCGATGCAGGCTCTGCTCACTGCACCGCAGGACGGGGCCCAGACGCCGTTGCGGCGCTGGCTGCGGCACGGCGCGCCCAGCCTGGAGCGGATGAGGAGCAGGCGCCACTCCTGGGCGAGGATCTCGGGACGGATGCCGGCCGACGCGATCGAGCAGCTCTGCCTGACCAATGTGATCCAGCAGTTGGAGCATCTGCGCACGCACGAGGCGGTACGCCGACGGCTCGCCGAGGGCACGCTCGAACTGCACGGCATGTACTTCCATGTCGGCGAGGCCCAGGCGTATCTGCTGAAGGGCGGTGTCCGGGCCGACGGGACCGGAGAAGTCTTCGACCGGGTCGGCCCCTCGGAGGCGGAAGGCGGGGCGGAAGGAGGAGTGGAAGGCGGGGCAGAAGGCACGCTTGAGGAGTCGCGCGCCTGAACCGATCCGTCTCCGCGTCCGTGAGACCGTATGGCCCCTCCCCGCACTGCCTGCGGGGAGGGGCCGCACGCCGCCACAAACACCGGCCGGATGCGGTCCGTCCCGGCTCACAGGTCTAAACCAATTTCCGGAGAGCTCTTGTCACCCGGGCACGAGACTGATGAGCTAGGGCACGGGACACATCGGACGCCCTGGGAATGGGAGATGTCGTGAGCAACGAAAGCCTGGCCAACCTCTTGAAGGAGGAGCGCCGTTTCGCGCCGCCCGCCGAGCTGGCAGCGCACGCCAATGTCACGGCGGAGGCGTACGAACAGGCCAAGGCGGACAGGCTGGGCTTCTGGGCCGAGCAGGCCCGGCGGCTCACCTGGGCCACCGAGCCGGCCGAGACACTCGACTGGTCGAACCCACCCTTCGCGAAGTGGTTCGCCGACGGCAGGCTCAACGTCGCGTACAACTGCGTGGACCGCCACGTCGAGGCCGGCCACGGCGACCGCGTCGCCATCCACTTCGAGGGCGAGCCCGGCGACGGCCGTGCGATCACCTACGCCGAGCTCAAGGACGAGGTCTCGCGCGCCGCCAACGCCCTCACCGAGCTGGGCGTACGCAAGGGCGACCGGGTCGCCGTCTACCTGCCGATGATCCCCGAGGCCGCCGTGGCGATGCTGGCCTGCGCCCGCATCGGCGCCGCGCACTCGGTCGTCTTCGGCGGTTTCTCGGCCGACGCCATCGCCTCCCGCATCCAGGACGCGGACGCCAAGCTCGTCATCACCTCGGACGGCGGCTACCGGCGGGGCAAGCCCTCCGCCCTCAAGCCCGCCATCGACGAGGCCGTCGCCAAGTGCCCGCAGGTGGAGCACGTTCTGGTCGTACGCCGCACGGGCCAGGACACCGCGTGGGACGACAGCAAGGACGTCTGGTGGGACGAGATCGTCGCCCGTCAGTCCGTCGAGCACACCCCCGAGGCCTTCGACGCGGAGCACCCGCTCTTCATCCTCTACACGTCCGGTACGACGGGTAAGCCGAAGGGCATCCTGCACACCTCCGGCGGGTACCTCACCCAGGCCGCCTACACCCACCACGCCGTCTTCGACCTCAAGCCGGAGACCGACGTCTACTGGTGCACGGCCGACATCGGCTGGGTGACCGGCCACTCGTACATCGTGTACGGCCCGCTGGCCAACGGCGCGACGCAGGTCATGTACGAGGGCACGCCCGACACCCCGCACCAGGGGCGCTTCTGGGAGATCGTGCAGAAGTACGGCGTCACGATCCTCTACACCGCGCCGACCGCGATCCGCACGTTCATGAAGTGGGGGGACGACATCCCCGCCAAGTTCGACCTGTCCTCGCTGCGCGTCCTCGGCTCGGTCGGTGAGCCGATCAACCCCGAGGCCTGGATGTGGTACCGCAAGCACATCGGCGCCGACACGTGCCCGATCGTGGACACCTGGTGGCAGACCGAGACCGGCGCGATGATGATCTCGCCACTGCCCGGCGCCACCGCGACCAAGCCCGGATCCGCCCAGCGCGCGCTGCCCGGCATCAGCGCGACCGTCGTCGACGACGAGGCGAACGAGGTGCCCGACGGGGGCGGCGGCTACCTGGTCCTGACCGAGCCGTGGCCGTCCATGCTCCGTACGATCTGGGGCGACGACCAGCGCTTCATCGACACCTACTGGTCCCGCTTCCCGGGCAAGTACTTCGCGGGCGACGGCGCCAAGAAGGACGACGACGGCGACATCTGGCTGCTCGGCCGGGTCGACGACGTGATGCTGGTCTCCGGCCACAACATCTCGACCACCGAGGTCGAGTCGGCGCTCGTCTCGCATCCGTCCGTCGCCGAGGCGGCGGTCGTCGGCGCGAACGACGAGACGACCGGCCAGGCCATCGTCGCCTTCGTGATCCTGCGCGGTACGGCGTCCGAGACGGACACCCTCGTCGCCGAGCTGCGCAGCCACGTCGGCGCCACCCTCGGTCCGATCGCCAAGCCCAAGCGGATCCTCCCGGTGGCCGAGCTGCCCAAGACCCGCTCCGGCAAGATCATGCGTCGACTGCTGCGTGACGTCGCCGAGAACCGGCAGCTGGGAGACGTCAGCACGCTCACCGACTCCTCGGTGATGGACCTGATCCAGACCAAGCTGCCGAGCGCCTCCAGCGAGGACTGAGAGCGGGCACCGGCGGTCCGGAGCCATGCCGGTCCGGAGTTCCCGAGCCATGCCGGTCCACCGGTCCGACGGCCCGGGACCACTTCGGCCCGCCGGTCCATTGACCCGCCGGTCCGTCGGCCCCTGGTCCCGACCAGGTGAGTACGTCCCTGGAACGGGCACCCGGCTCCCCGCGCCGGGTGCCCGTTCTGCTCGTAAAGTGATGATCACCGGATGCCGCCCTTGCACACCCCCGGTAGAGTGGGTGCCCGCGTCAGGAACGCGTCAATAGTCCACAGGTGTGCCGGGAAGTCTGGTCGGCAATGTGCTCCGTGCTGCCCACCGACCGGAGGTTTTCACTCGTGGCCACGTCCACCTCAACCCCCCCGCCCAGCTCGCCCACCCCGTCCGGCCCCCGCCAGTTCCTCGGACGGCTCCCGCTCCCCGAACGTACGTTCGTGGCGGATGCCCTGCGGACCGAAACCGTTGGCGGCGTACTGCTCCTCATAGCCGCGATAGCCGCACTGGTATGGGCGAACACCGGGCTCAGCGACAGCTACGCGTCGATACGCAACTTCCATCTGGGGCCCGCCTCGCTCGGCCTCGACCTCTCCGTCCAGCACTGGGCGGCCGACGGCCTGCTCGCCGTCTTCTTCTTCGTCGCCGGCATCGAGCTCAAGCGCGAGCTGGTCGCCGGTGAACTGCGCGATCCCAAGGCCGCCGCACTGCCCGTCATAGCCGCCCTCAGCGGCATGGTGATGCCGGCCCTGGTGTACGTCCTGGTCAACGTCCTCGGGGACGGGTCCCTGGGCGGCTGGGCCGTCCCGACCGCCACCGACATCGCCTTCGCGCTCGCCGTCCTCGCGGTGATCGGCACCTCGCTGCCGTCCGCACTGCGCGCCTTCCTGCTCACCCTGGCCGTCGTCGACGACCTGTTCGCGATCCTGATCATCGCGGTCTTCTTCACCAGCGACCTCGACTTCGTCGCCCTCGGCGGCGCGGCCGTGGGTCTCGTCGTGTTCTGGCTGCTGCTGCGGGGGCGCGTGCGCGGCTGGTACGTCTACGTACCGCTCGCCCTGGTGATCTGGGGCCTGATGTACAACAGCGGCGTGCACGCCACCATCGCCGGTGTCGCGATGGGCCTGATGCTGCGCTGCACCCGGGACGAGAACGGCGAGGCGCACTCCCCCGGCGAGCGGATCGAGCACCTCGTGCGTCCCCTTTCGGCGGGGGTCGCCGTGCCGTTGTTCGCCCTCTTCTCCGCCGGTGTCTCCGTCTCCGGCAAGACGGCCGGCGACGTGTTCACCCGGCCCGAAACCCTCGGCGTCGTCCTCGGCCTGGTGGTCGGCAAGGCCGTCGGCATCTTCGGCGGCACCTGGCTGGCGGCCCGCTTCACCAAGGCCGAACTCAACGACGACCTGGCCTGGCCCGACATCTTCGCCGTCGCCTCGTTGGCCGGCATCGGCTTCACCGTCTCGCTGCTCATCGGCGAACTCGCCTTCACCGGGAACGCCGCGCTGACCGACGAGGTCAAGGCCTCCGTGCTCATCGGGTCGCTGATCGCTGCCGTGGTCTCCGGAATCCTGCTCAAGCTCCGGGTACGCAAGTACCGCGCGATGGTCGAGAACGAGGAGCGCGACGACGACCACGACGGCATCCCGGACGTCTACGAGCTCGACCAGCCCGAGTACCACCTGCGGATGGCCGCGATCTACGAGGAGAAGGCCGCGGCCCACCGCAAGCTCGCGGAACTCGCGGGGGCATCCGGCAGTAAGGGCGACGGTCCGGCATGATCTGACATCAGATCCATCGAAACAGCAGACGTAGAAGAGGGAGAGAGCGATGAGTGACCCCGCCCGCACCGCTGACAGCGTCCGCACCGCTGACACCGTCCGTACCGCTGACACCGTCCGCACCGCCGACACCGTCCGCACCGCCGACACCGTCGACCGCAGCCTCGGCCAGTTGGTCGCCTCGGCGACCGCCGAGATGTCCGCGCTCGTGCACGACGAGATCGCGCTGGCCAAGGCCGAGCTGCGGCAGGACGTCAGGCGCGTCGGCATCGGCGGCAGCGCCATCGGTGTCGCGGGGGTGTTCGCGCTCTTCTCCCTGCCGGTGCTGAGCTTCGCCGCGGCGTACGGCATCCACAACCTGGGGCTGGGTCTCGCCTGGTCCTTCCTGATCGTCGGCGGAGCGTTTCTGCTGCTGGCGGGCCTGCTGGCGCTGATCGCCGTGTCGAAGTTCAAGAAGGTCAAGCCGCCGGAGAAGAGCATCGCCTCGGCCAAGCAGACGGCAGCCGTGCTCCAGGGTGCCAAGCCTCATCCCCGCCAGGTCGGTGACAAGGCAGTGGCTGTGGCACGCTCGTCCACATGACGGCCCCTGATTCCGACTCCGGCGCTCCCGCGCCCGCACCCGCACCCGCGTCCGTGCCCGCGCCGACCCCCGCTTCAGCCGTACGCCCCGACGGCCCGTGGACCCACCGCGAGGTCGCGGCGAACGGCGCGCGCTTCCACATCGCGGAAGTCGGGGACGGGCCGCTCGTACTGCTGCTGCACGGTTTCCCGCAGTTCTGGTGGACGTGGCGGCACCAGATGACCGCGCTCGCCGACGCCGGGTTCCGGGCCGTCGCGATGGACCTGCGGGGCGTGGGCGGCAGCGACCGTACGCCGCGGGGTTACGACCCGGCGAACCTCGCGCTCGACATCACCGGCGTGGTGCGTTCGCTCGGCGAGCCGGACGCGGCGCTCGTCGGGCATGACCTCGGCGGGTACCTGGCGTGGACGGCGGCCGTGATGCGGCCCAAGCTGGTGCGCCGGCTCGTGGTCTCCTCGATGCCGCATCCGCGCCGCTGGCGCTCGGCGATGCTCTCCGACGTGTCCCAGACACGGGCCGGATCGTACGTCTGGGGATTCCAGCGCCCGTGGCTGCCCGAGCGTCAGCTGGTCGCGGACGACGCGGCGTTGGTGGGGCGGCTGATCCGCGACTGGTCGGGGCCGCGGCTGCCGGACGACAAGGACATCGACGTGTACCGGCGGGCCATGTCGATCCCGTCGACGGCGCACTGCTCGATCGAGCCGTACCGGTGGATGGTGCGGTCGATGGCGCGGCCGGACGGCATCCAGTTCAACCGGCGCATGAAGCGGCCGGTGCAGGTGCCGACGCTGCATCTGCACGGCTCGCTGGACCCGGTGATGCGCACGCGCAGCGCGGCGGGGTCCGGCGAGTACGTCGAAGCCCCGTACCGGTGGCGGCTGTTCGACGGGCTGGGGCACTTTCCGCACGAGGAGGACCCGGCGGCTTTCTCGACCGAGCTGGTCAACTGGCTGAAGGATCCCGAGCCGGACCGCTGACCGGCCGCCGAGCCACCGGAACGCTTGTCCTAAGAACAGCCAATTGCCCGACGCATAGGCCAATTGGCTGCCCCCGGCGCGATTACGGACCATGAGGCACGGGCACAGGTCGGGTATGGGCTGGACGCACGACTACGGTGACGCAGCACGCAATCGCCGCTCGGCCACCGCGCTGAGCACCCAGGAAAGGGGCGGTCCGCAGGACCAGAGCCACGGCCACGGCCCGCCTTCCCGCACGATCGGAATTCCCCGCATTCTCCGCCGCCGGGCCCGTTGGGTCTCGGCGCGGCTGCGTCATCCCCGCGACTGACGCGACGACACATCTGGCACGCCGGCACGCACCTGACGCTGCCGGAGCTGCCGAAGTCACTGGAGCTACTGCACCCCGGACTTGAGATAGGCGAGTCCGGGGTGCGCGCTCCGGTAGCCGTCGAGCAGCCTTCGCGCCACCGTGACCGAGTCGACGAGCGGATGCAGGGCGAACGCCTTCACCGCCGCCCGCGCCGACCCGCTCTCCCCCGCCTGAAGTACGCACCGCTCCACCGCCTTGACCGCGGCCACCAGGCCCGCCTCGTGGCCGGACAGCGGTGATACGGCGAGGGGGTGGGCGCCGGCGGCGTCGACCCGGCACGGGACTTCGACGACGGCCGCGTCGTCGAGCAGCGGCAGCGTGCCCCGGTTGCGGACGTTGAGGATGAGCGTTGCGCGTTCGTCGCGGGCGATGGCCCGCATCAGCGCGAGCGCGACGTACTCGTACCCGCCGGACTCCAGGTCGTCGGCGGCGCGCTCCCCCGCGCCCGCCGCCTCCCGGTTCTCCGCCATGTACGTGGCTTCACGCTCGGCCCGGGTACGGTCCCACGCGGCCAGGGCGCCCGACGCCGACGTGCGGTCCGCCATGTCGTCGTAGAAGCGTGCCTGCTGATCGCGCAGGAACGCGCCACGGGTCTGCTTCGCCTCGCGGTAGGCGGTGACCGTCTCGCGGTTGAAGTAGTAGTAGTGCAGGTACTCGTTGGGGACGGAGCCGAGCGAGCGCAGCCACTCGGCTCCGAAGAGCCTGCCCTCCTCGAAGGAGGTCAGGGCGCGCTCGTCGTCGAACAGGGCCGGGAGCAGGTTCCGGCCGGGCTCGTCGTCGGCGTACACCCCGCGCAGCCAGCCGAGGTGGTTGAGGCCGGTGTAGTCGAGCCGCACCCGCGCCGGGTCGGTGACGCCGAGCGCGCGGGCGACGCGGCGCCCGAGACCCACGGGCGAGTCGCAGATGCCGATGACGCGCTCGCCGAGGTGGCGGGACATGGCCTCGGTGACGAGGCCGGCGGGGTTGGTGAAGTTGATGACCCACGCGTCGGGGGCGAGCCGCGCCACCCGCCGCGCGATGTCGACGGCCACCGGGACCGTACGCAGTCCGTAGGCGATGCCGCCCGCGCCGACCGTCTCCTGGCCCAGGACGCCCTCGGCGAGAGCGACGCGCTCGTCGGCGGCTCTGCCCTCCAGGCCGCCGACCCGGATGGCGGAGAAGACGAAGTCGGCGCGGCGCAGGGCCTCGTCGAGGTCGGTGGTGACGGCCACGGCCGGCGCGTCCGGGACGCCGGCGGCCTGGTCGGCGAGGACATGGGCGACGGCGGCCAGGCGGGCGCGGTCCAGGTCGTGCAGGGTGACGTGGGTGACGCGGCCCTCGGCGCGGTCGCGCAGGAGCGCTCCGTACACGAGGGGGACGCGGAAACCGCCGCCACCGAGGATCGTCAGACGCATGTGAGGGTGAACCGGCCTCTCGTGATCGTCAGCGTGTCGGAACCGTCAGAGCGCGCATCCCCGGCTGTCGACCTGCTGGTTGGCGGCGCCGCCGAGGCGGATGTCCTCGCGGACCTCGTCGGCGGTCAGGGCGTACCCCGTGTCGGCGTCGTCGAGGGACTTGGCGAAGACGACGCCGTAGACCTTGCCGTCGGGCGTCAGCAGCGGGCCGCCCGAGTTGCCCTGGCGGACGGTCGCGAAGAGCGAGTAGACGTCGCGCTGGACCGTGCCGTGGTGGTAGATGTCCGGGCCGTCGGCGTTGATCCGGCCGCGGACGCGGGCGGAGCGGACGTCGTAGGCGCCGTTCTCCGGGAAGCCCGCGACGATCGCGCTGTCGCCGCTGCGCGCGTCGTCGTCCGGGCCCGTGAACTCCAGCGCCGGGGCATCGAGGTTCGGGACGTCCAGTACGGCGATGTCGCGCTCCCAGTCGTAGAGCACCACCGTGGCGTCGTACCGGCGGCCCTCTCCGCCTATCTGCACGGTCGGCTCCTCGACACCTCCCACGACGTGGGCGTTGGTCATGACGCGGCGTTCGTCGAAGACGAAGCCGGTGCCTTCGAGGACCTTGCCGCAGCTCGGGGCCGTACCGACGACCTTGACGATGGACTTCTTCGCGCGGGCGGCGACCGGGCTTCCCGCGAGTGCCGGGTCCGGGGCCTCGACCTCGGTGATGGGCTCGTCGGAGAAGGGGCTGAAGACCTGGGGGAAGCCGTTCTGCGCGAGGACGGATCTGAAGTCCGTGAACCACATGTTCGCCTGATCGGGCATCACGCGCGAGACGCCGAGGAGCACCTTGGAGTTACGGACCTCCTTGCCCAGCGTGGGCAGCGAGGTCTGCGCGAGCATGGAGCCGATCAGCCAGGCGACCAGGAGCATCGCGACGACGTTGACCAGCGCGCCGCCCGAGGCGTCCAGGACGCGCGCGGGCGACCAGGTGATGTATCTGCGGAGCTTGTTGCCGAGGTGGGTGGTGAGGGCCTGGCCCACCGAGGCGAAGACGATCACGACGACGACCGCGACGACGGCGGCCGTCGAGCCGACTTCCGATCCGTCGGTCAGCTGGTCCCACGCGAGGGGCAGCAGGTAGACCGCGACGAGGCCACCGCCGAGGAAGCCGATCACCGACAGAATGCCGACGACGAATCCCTGCCGGTACCCGACGATCGCGAACCACACCGCCGCGACCAGCAACAAGATGTCCAGGACGTTCACATGGCCACCCTGTCACGCGTGCCAGTCGAGCGGGACCTGCCGGGAGCGGTCCCAGGGCCGCTCCCAGCCCGCGTAGTGAAGGATCTTGTCGATCACGCCCGCCGTGAAACCCCAGACCAGCGCCGGTCCGACCAGGAACGCCGGACCGCTGTGACCGCGCGGGTGCACGCTCGTCACGCGGTTGGCCGGGTCCGTGAGATCCGCCACGGAGACCGTGAACACGCTCGCGGTCTCGGCGGGATCGACGGCGCCGACCGGGCTCGGCTCGCGCCACCAGCCGAGGACGGGCGTCACGACGAAGTCGCTGACGGGGATGTAGAGGCGGGGCAGTACGCCGAAGATCTGGACGCCCGAGGGGTCGAGTCCGGTTTCCTCCTCGGCCTCGCGGAGCGCGGCACGCAGCGGACCTGCCGATTCCGGGTCACCGTCGGCGGGGTCGAGGGCGCCGCCGGGAAAGCACAGCTGTCCCGCGTGCGAGCGCAGGCTGCCCGCCCGCTCCATGAGCAGCAGCTCGGGGCCCTCCTCGCCCTCGCCGAAGAGGATCAGTACGGCCGACTGGCGCCCGGCGCCGTTCTCGGGCGGCAGGAAGCGGCTGAGCTGCTCGGGGCGCACGGACCGGGCGGCCTCGGCCACCGGATCGAGCCACGCGGGCAGTCCGGTGCTCGTCACGGCGGCTTCGGGCAGGCCGCCCGCCTCCACGGTCCCGGCCGCCCCGGCCGTCCCGCTGTCGTACGTCTCGCTCCTACGCGCCATGGGCACCCCCGTCGTTACAACGCCCGAAACGGGCCTGTTCGTTCCGCGCCATTTCGTACGCCCGTCACTCGGCGGCCCCCAGGGGGGGCGCCGGCTCTCCCGGGAAGCCCGGCGGGGGCTTCAGCCGCTGCCCGGGGTGGCCGCCCATCTCGTACTTGAGGAGCTTCTTCGCCTTCTCCGGATCCGTCTCGCCCTCGCCGTAGGACGGGCACAGGTGCGCGATCGGGCAGGCGCCGCAGGCCGGCTTGCGGGAGTGGCAGACACGGCGGCCGTGGAAGATGATCCGGTGCGAGAGCATCGTCCACTCGCTCTTCGGGAAGATCGCGGCGATGTCCGCCTCGACCTTCTCCGGGTCCTCGTGCCCGGTCCATTTCCAGCGGCGCACGAGCCGTCCGAAGTGGGTGTCGACCGTGATTCCCGGCACGCCGAACGCGTTGCCCAGCACGACATTGGCGGTCTTGCGGCCGACACCGGGCAGCGTGACCAGGTCCTCCAGACGGCCGGGGACCTCGCTGCCGAAGTTGTCCCGCAGGGCCGCGGACAGGCCGAGCAGGGAGCGGGCCTTGGCGCGGAAGAAACCCGTCGGCCGGATGATCTGCTCCAGCTCCTCGGGGACCGCGGCCGCCATGTCCTCGGGCGTCGGGTACTTGGCGAAGAGGGCCGGGGTGGTCTGGTTGACCCGCAGGTCGGTGGTCTGGGCGGAGAGGACCGTGGCGACCAGCAGCTCGAACGGGTTCTCGAAGTCGAGCTCGGGATGGGCGTACGGGTAGACCTCGGCCAGCTCGCGGTTGGTCCGGCGGGCGCGGCGGACCATGGCCAGGCGCGACTCCGGCCCGGCGGCCTTCACTGGCTTGGCAGCTTTGACAGGATGGGGCGTTTTGTCCTCTTTTTTAGCTTTTTTGGGCTGGACCGGAACTTGTTCGCCCACAGCGGAATTATGGGCTTCAGTCACCTGTCCGGCCCCCTTGGCCTGCACTCTCACCGGCGATTTGGACACCCGGCCAGCCTAAAGCCCGGCACTGACATCCGCCCCGGTCACAGCCAATTGCCAACCCAATCGGCCCCCTGCCGCACGGTCAGGCACGCCGGTACGTCAAACTTGTGATTGATCGCACTGTTTTACCGTCCGGCATCATGGTGACCACGGTTCCTGTGAGCAGGTCGACAAGGAGAGAACTCGTGGACGACGTTCTGCGGCGCGCCCCGCTCTTCGCGGCGCTCGATGACGAGCAGGCCGCGGAGCTCCGCGCCTCGATGAGTGAGGTGACGCTCGCTCGCGGCGACGCCCTCTTTCACGAGGGCGACCCCGGCGACCGCCTGTACGTGGTGACCGAGGGCAAGGTGAAGCTGCACCGCACCTCCCCCGACGGCCGCGAGAACATGCTGGCCGTCCTCGGCCCCGGCGAGCTGATCGGTGAGCTGTCGCTCTTCGACCCGGGCCCGCGCACCGCCACCGCGACCGCCCTGACGGAGGTCAAGCTGCTCGGTCTCGGCCACGGCGACCTCCAGCCCTGGCTGAACGCCCGCCCGGAGGTGGCCACGGCGCTCCTGCGGGCCGTCGCCCGCCGGCTGCGCAAGACCAACGACCAGATGTCGGACCTGGTCTTCTCCGACGTGCCGGGCCGGGTCGCCCGTGCGCTCCTCGACCTGTCGCGCCGCTTCGGCGTGCAGTCGGAGGAGGGCATCCACGTCGTGCACGACCTGACGCAGGAAGAGCTGGCCCAGCTGGTCGGCGCGTCCCGCGAGACGGTCAACAAGGCCCTCGCCGACTTCGCGGGCCGCGGCTGGCTGCGCCTGGAGGCGCGGGCCGTGATCCTGCTGGACGTGGAGCGCCTGGCGAAGCGCTCGCGCTAGTAGGCGCCCGTACGACTGCCGGAAGGGCCGCCCCTCGGTGGGGCGGCCCTTCCGCGTTCCCGGCCCGGGTGTCAGTGGCCGCGGCGTACCGGCCTGCTTGATCGTCGGCCCCTTCGGGAGCGGGCGCACCCTGCTCACCCGCGCCCGTGGCAGCGACTGCGCGGCGCGTGAGCCCTTCGCACACGGTGAGACCGTCATCCTGCGCCCGGCGGACGGGGCAACGGTCCCCCTCTCCCCGCCCACCGATTCAAGCGCGAGGAGCCCTGGTCAGATCAGGCCGTGGTCCCGCAGGTACTCCAGCTGCGCCCGCACCGAGAGCTCGGCCGCCGGCCACAGTGACCGGTCCACGTCCGCGTACACATGGGCGACGACCTCGGACGCGCTGACGTACCCGTCCTCGACGGCCGTCTCGACCTGCGCGAGCCGGTTCGCGCGGTGGGCCAGGTAGTACTCGACCACGCCCTGCGCGTCTTCCAGGACGGGCCCGTGCCCGGGCAGCACGACCCGCACCCCGTCGTCGACCGCCAGCGACCGCAGCCGCCGCAGCGAGTCGAGGTAGTCGCCGAGCCGCCCGTCCGGGTGCGCCACGACCGTCGTACCGCGCCCGAGGACGGTGTCGCCCGTCAACACGGCCCGGTCGGCGGGCAGGTGGAAGCAGAGCGAGTCGGCGGTGTGCCCCGGCGTCGCCACCACGCGCATCTCCAGCCCCCCGGTGGTGACGACGTCCCCCGCCGCGAGCCCCTCGTCCCCGAGCCGCAGCGCGGGGTCCAGGGCCCGTACGGACGTACGCGTCAGCTCGGCGAAGCGCGCCGCGCCCTCCGCGTGGTCGGGGTGCCCGTGGGTGAGGAGGGTCAGCGCGACCCGCTTGCCCGCCTCCTCCGCGGTGGCGATCACCGCCCGCAGGTGTACGTCGTCGAGCGGCCCCGGGTCGACGACGACCGCCAGGTCGGAGCCGGGCTCGGAGACGATCCAGGTGTTGGTGCCGTCGAGGGTCATCGCGGAGGCGTTCGGAGCCAGGACGTTGACGGCGCGTGCGGTGGCGGGCCCGGAGAGCACACCGCCGCGGGGCTGTCCGGGAAGAGCTGCTGCGTCGGTCATGCGGTGCCTCCCGTGCTCTCGTTCCGCTCGGCACTCTCCATGTTCCCGGTGTTCCCGGTGTTCCCGATGCGCTTCGTGAACTCCTCGTGGCCCGGCCAGCTCAGCACCAGCTCGTCACCCTCCAGGCGGGCCCGTGCGAGCACCGGCGTCAGGTCCTGGTCCGCCGCGCCCGCGAGGGCCCCGGCGGCCGTGGCGTACGGCTGGAGCGTACGCAGCGTCGAGATCGTCGGCGGCATCATCAGCAGCTCGCCCTTGTCATAGCGCTCGGCGGCCTCCACCGGGCTGATCCACACCGTGCGGTCCGCCTCCGTGGAGGCGTTGCGGGTCCGCTGACCGGCCGGCAGCGCGGCCACGAAGAACCACGTGTCGTACCGCTTCGGCTCGAACTCGGGGGTGATCCAGCGCGCCCACGCGCCCAGCAGGTCGGAGCGCAGCACCAGCGACCGCCGCCGGAGGAAGTCCGCGAAGGACAGTTCCCGGGCGACCAGCGCCCGGCGGTCCGCCTCCCAGTCGTCGCCCGTGGTGTCGCCGACCACGGTGCCGGCCGTCGGGCCCGCGAGCAGCACGCCGGCCTCCTCGTACGTCTCGCGCACCGCCGCGCACACGATGGCCTGCGCCGACGCCGGGTCCACGCCCAGCCGCACGGCCCAGTCGTCCAGCGACGGGCCCGCCCAGCCCACGTGGTGGTCGTCGTCGCGCGGGTCCACCCCGCCGCCCGGATACGCGTACGCGCCTCCGGCGAAGGCCATGGAGGCGCGTCTGCGCAGCATGTGCACGACAGGGCCGCCCGCCGTGTCCCGCAGCAGCATAACGGTGGCGGCCCGCCTGGGGGACGCGACGGTGAGCTCACCGCCGGCGAGGGCGCGGATCCGGTCCGGCCACTCGGGCGGGTACCACTGACCATTGGACATGGCCGGAGGCTATCCGCTCCCGGTTGGATGTTCGAGGGGACCCGGATCCTCAGGCAGACCCGGCCCCTCAGACGGACACGGGCCCTCAGACGGACACGGGCCCTCAGGCGGAGGTGAGCTCGACCTGGACCTCGATCTCGACCGGCGCGTCGAGCGGCAGCACCGCCACGCCCACCGCGCTGCGCGCGTGCACGCCCTTGTCGCCGAGCACCGAGCCCAGCAGCTCGCTCGCGCCGTTGATCACGGCCGGCTGGCCGGTGAAGTCCGCGGCGGAGGCGACGAAGCCGACGACCTTCACGACACGCGCGATGCGGTCCAGGTCGCCGGTGACCGACTTGACGGCGGCCAGGGCGTTCAGCGCGCACGTACGCGCCAGGTTCTTGGCCTCCTCCGGGGTGACCTCCGCGCCGACCTTGCCGGTGCACGGAAGCTTGCCCTCCACCATCGGGAGCTGGCCCGAGGTGTAGACGTACACGCCCGACCGCACGGCCGGCTGGTACGCGGCGAGCGGCGGAACGACCTCCGGAAGCGTCAGGCCGAGCTCCGCGAGCTTCGCCTCCACCACACCGGACATGGCTGTCATGCCTGCTTCTCCCGCTTCAGGTAGGCCACCAGCTGCTCGGGGTTGTTCGGTCCGGGCACGACCTGGACGAGCTCCCAGCCGTCCTCGCCCCAGGTGTCCAGAATCTGCTTGGTCGCGTGCACGAGAAGGGGCACGGTCGAGTATTCCCACTTGGTCATACGGCGACTGTAGTGCCTGCCACAGGCAGCCTCCTGCGTAGGCCGGACCCCGACTGGTTAGGCTCCAGGACGTGAGCAGGCTCCAGGTCGTCAGCGGCAAAGGCGGTACCGGAAAGACCACGGTGGCCGCGGCACTCGCGCTCGCCCTCGCGACGGAGGGCAAACGCGCCCTCCTCGTGGAGGTCGAGGGCAGGCAGGGAATCGCGCAGCTCTTCGAGACGGAAGCGCTTCCGTACGAAGAGCGCAAGATCGCTGTCGCACCGGGCGGCGGGGAGGTGTACGCCCTCGCGATAGACGCCGAACGCGCGCTTCTCGACTACCTCCAGATGTTCTACAAACTCGGAGGAGCCGGCCGGGCGCTCAGGAAGCTCGGCGCGATCGACTTCGCGACCACCATCGCACCGGGCCTCAGGGACGTGCTGCTGACCGGCAAGGCGTGCGAGGCGGTCCGCCGCCGGGACAAGCAGAACCGTTACGCGTACGACTACGTCGTGATGGACGCACCGCCCACCGGCCGCATCACGCGCTTCCTCAACGTGAACGACGAGGTGGCGGGACTGGCCAGGTTCGGCCCGATACACAACCAGGCCCAGGCCGTCATGCGCGTCCTCAAGTCACCGGAGACCGCGGTCCACTTGGTGACGCTGCTGGAGGAGATGCCGGTCCAGGAGACCGCCGACGGCATCGCCGAGCTGCGCGCCGCCGAGCTGCCCGTCGGCAACGTCATCGTGAACATGGTCCGGCCCCACCACCTCGACGAGGACGCGCTGCACGCCGCGGCCGGTGAGCGGCGCACCGACGTCGCCAGGGCGCTCTCACGGGCCGGACTGGGCGGCGCGCGCCGCGGCGGTCTCGCCGAGCGCCTCGTCGACCCGCTCCTCGAACAGGCCGCGGAGCACGCGCAACGCGTCGAGCTGGAGCGCGAGCAGCGCGCCGTACTGGCCCGGCTGGATCTGACGGCGTACGAACTGCCGCTGCTCGGCGGGGGCATGGACCTCGCCGGGCTCTACCGGCTGGCGAAGGAACTGCGGAACCGGATCGCCCCTGGGGGAACTGCATGACCGCGAACGCGACGGACACGAGGGACGCGATGGACGCGGCGCCCGTGCTGGCCATCGACCCGCTGCTCGACGACCCGGCCACCCGCATCATCGTGTGCTGCGGGTCGGGCGGCGTCGGCAAGACGACGACCGCGGCGGCCCTGGGGGTACGGGCGGCCGAGCGCGGCCGGAAGGTCGTCGTCCTCACCATCGACCCGGCCCGCAGGCTCGCCCAGTCCATGGGCATCGACGCGCTGGACAACACCCCGCGCCGGGTGAAGGGCATAGACGAGTCGGCCGGCGGCGAGCTCTCCGCGATGATGCTCGACATGAAGCGGACCTTCGACGAGATCGTCGAGGCGCACGCGGACGCGGAGCGGTCCCGCGCGATCCTGGAGAACCCCTTCTACCAGTCCCTGTCGGCCGGTTTCGCGGGCACGCAGGAGTACATGGCGATGGAGAAGCTGGGCCAGCTGCGGGCGCGCGACGAGTGGGACCTGATCGTCGTCGACACCCCGCCGAGCCGGTCCGCCCTCGACTTCCTCGACGCGCCGAAGCGGCTCGGGTCGTTCCTGGACGGCAAGTTCATCCGGGTGCTGATGGCGCCCGCGAAGGTGGGCGGCCGGGCCGGGATGAAGTTCCTCAACGTCGGCATGTCGATGATGACGGGCACTCTCAGCAAGCTGATGGGTGGCCAGCTGCTGGGCGACGTGCAGACGTTCGTGGCCGCCATGGACACCATGTTCGGCGGCTTCCGCACGCGTGCGGACGCGACGTACCGGCTGCTCCAGGCGCCCGGCACGGCGTTCCTGGTGGTCGCCGCGCCGGAACGGGACGCCCTGCGCGAGGCCGCGTACTTCGTCGAACGGCTGGCGGCGGAGGAGATGCCGCTCGCCGGACTCGTACTCAACCGGGTTCACGGCAGCGGCGCTTCTCAGCTCTCGGCCGAGCGGGCGCTTGCCGCCGCGGAAAATCTTGACGAGGGCCGCATTGTGGATCAGGAGGCCGGGAAGGCTGGTACTCGTGACTCCTCGGCCACCTCTCCCGACGCGGAAGTCGATGACGAAACCCATCCCGGAATCGCACCGGACCCCACCCAGGACCACGGCCCCGGCGACACCTCCAGCAGTGACACCCCCAGCAGTGACACCCTCAGTGGCGACACCCACCGCGCCGTGGAGCAGTTGACGGCGGGTCTGCTGCGCCTGCATGCCGAGCGCATGCACGTCCTCGCGCGCGAACAACGCACGCGTGACCGCTTCACCGCACTCCACCCCGAGGTGGCGGTGGCCGAAGTGGCCGCCCTCCCGGGCGACGTGCATGACCTGGTGGGACTCCGGGCCATCGCTGACCGGCTCGCCGCCGGTGAGGCCGCCGAGCCTGCTGGGGCCGTCCGGTCGGACTAACCCACAGCCGCGTACTCGATGTACGCCCCGGTCTCGTCGTCCTCGACCAGGATGCCCGTACTGCGCTCGTACTCAGTACGAGCGGTCTCAAGGAGCCGGCGCCAGGAAGTGACGGTGGGGCGCCGGCGCAGAAGTGCGCGCCGCTCCCGTTCCGTCATGCCGCCCCACACGCCGAACTCGACGCGGTTGTCCAGCGCGTCGGCCAGGCACTCGGTCCGCACCGGACATCCGGTGCACACCGCCTTGGCTCTGTTCTGTGCTGCTCCTTGTACGAACAGTTCATCCGGATCGGTAGTGCGGCAGGCTGCCTGCGCACTCCAGTCGGTTACCCAGCCCATACCGGCGCCGTCCTCTCCCGAATCGAGGCTCCCCCACGGCGACAGCGGCATATTCACCGCTGCCAGTTGAGGACGTTACGGAAGGTAGGCACAGCGCAACACCCCCTTCGGGCCCAATCTTGAATGGCCCGAACGGACTATGCGTAAGCGACAGATCACCCGACGGAGTGATGCGAGGGCATACGTAACCAACCCGGCAAAGCGGGGGAGTTCGGCCCTGCCACAGCGGAAACCACGTGACGCATGAGGCGGAATCGGACATGTGTGTGCCTCATTCCGGAGCTGACGGAATTTGACACCGGCGATGTCAGGGGGCTTGATGCGAAACCGCACTGCTGTGACAGTTGGGAGCAGCTTAGGCCAAGGCCTATACGCGTGTCCGGCGAATGAGAACGTAGGCTGCCCCCATGCCAAAAAAGCGCTCGGGCGGGGGTCTCACCAAGGCCCAGCAGGCCGCCAAATTCATCGGTGTCGCCGCGCTCTCCGGAGCCGTGCTGGCGGGCATCGCGCTGCCGGCGGCCGGAGCGCTGGGTCTCGCGGCCAAGGGGACGGTCGAGGGATTCGACGAGATTCCCGCGAACCTCAAGACGCCGCCGCTGAGCCAGCGCACCACCATCCTCGACGCGCAGGGCGGACCCATCGCCACGGTCTACTCGCGTGACCGCACCGTCGTGGACCTGAAGGACATCTCCCCGTACATGCAGAAGGCGATCATCGCGATCGAGGACGCGCGCTTCTACGAGCACGGGGCGATCGACCTCAAGGGTGTGCTGCGCGCGGCCAACCGCAACGCCCAGACGGGCGGCGTCTCGGAGGGGGCGTCGACCCTCACCCAGCAGTACGTCAAGAACGTCTTCGTCGAGGAGGCCGGTGACGACCGCTCCAAGGTCCTCCAGGCCACCCAGCAGACGATCGGCCGCAAGGTCCGCGAACTCAAGTACGCGATCCAGGTCGAGGAGGAGCTGGGCAAGAACAAGATCCTCGAGAACTACCTCAACATCACCTTCTTCGGGCAGCAGGCGTACGGCGTCGAGTCCGCGTCCAAGCGCTACTTCAGCAAGTCCGCCAAGGACCTCAAGCTGGAGGAGGCCGCACTGCTGGCCGGCATCGTGCAGTCGCCGGCCCGCTACGACCCGGTCAACGACTCCGAAGAGGCGACCAGGCGGCGCAACACCGTGCTCCAGCGCATGGCCGACGTCCGCGCCGTCCCGCAGGCCGAGATCGACCGGGCGATGGCCACCCCGCTCGAGCTGAACGTCAGCCGGCCCAAGAACGGCTGCATCACCGCCGTCAGCGGCGCGGGCTTCTTCTGCGACTACGTGCGCCAGGTCTTCCTGTCCGACCCGGTCTTCGGGAAGACCAAGGAGGACCGGATCAAGGTCTGGAACAAGGGCGGCCTGAAGATCCGTACGACGCTGGACCCGCAGGCACAGCAGTCGGTGCAGGCGTCGATCAAGAACCACGTCTACCAGTCCGACAAGGTCGCGACGGCCGTCACGCTCGTCGAGCCCGGCAGCGGCAAGGTCCTCGGCATGGGCCAGTCCAGGCCGTACGGATTCGGCAGCAACGAGACGACGATCAACTTCTCCGCCGACAGCAAAATGGGCGGATCGGCCTACGGCTTCCCGACCGGCTCGACCTTCAAGCCGTTCGTGGCGGCCGCGGCCCTGGAGCAGGGCATCCCGCCGACGAAGACCTACTCGTCGCCGTTCGAGATGGACTACCCGACGGTGCAGACCTGCGACAGCAGGCCCTGGGTCAACGTCAACGGCGAGCGGGTGCCGAACGAGTCCGAGTCCGAGGTGGGCCCGTACCCGTTGCAGGAGGCGATGGCCCTCTCGGTCAACACCTACTTCATCCAGATGATCGAGGACATCGGCATCTGTCCGGTGACGAAGATGGCCGGCAAGCTCGGCGTCGTCACGGCCGACGGACAGAAGCTGAAGGAAGTGCCCGCGATCTCGCTGGGTACGGAGGGCATGTCCCCGCTGACGATGGCGAACGCGTACGCGACCTTCGCCAACCGCGGCACGTACTGCACTCCGGTCTTCATCGAGGCGGTCACCACCGCGCAGGGCAAGAGCCTGCCGGTGCCCAAGTCGTCCTGCTCGCGGGCGATGTCCGAGAAGACCGCCGACACCATCAACACCCTGCTCCAGGGCGTGGTCGACTCCGGCACCGGCCAGGAGGCCGGGCTCACCAGCCGCGACAACGCCGGCAAGACGGGTACGACGGACAGCCGCCACAACGCCTGGTTCGTCGGCTACACGCCGAACCTGTCCGGCGCGGTCTGGGTCGGCGCGGCCGGCGCCGAGCAGGTCTCGATGGAGAACATCACCATCGGCGGCGTCTACCACCCGAAGGTCTACGGCGGCCAGGTCCCGGGTCCGATCTGGAAGGACGCGATGAGCGGCGCGCTGGACGGCAAGCCGGCGCCCGGTTTCAACACCGTCCACATCCCGAAGCCCGACAAGGGCAAGGACAAGGACGAGCGGGACGAGGGCGACGACGACAACAAGCCCGGCGACAGCAGGCCCGGCGACGGCGACGGCGACGGTGGCCGGGGCAACGGTGGCGGCCGGGGCGGGAACGGGCCGTAGACAGCGGCGTCACATACGGCGGAAGGGGCGCCCGGTGGTCTTCACCGGGCGCCCCTTCCGCCGTACCGCGCCTGTGTACGGGTGCGTACGGCGTGCTCAGCCCGCCAGGAGCTTCTTGACCGCGGCCGCGACCCGGCCGCCCTCGGCGCGGCCCGCCACCTTCGGGTTCACGATCTTCATGACCGCGCCCATCGCGCGCGGCCCCTCGGCGCCCGCGGCCTTCGCCTCTTCGACCGCCTGCCCGACGACGGCGTCCAGCTCGTCGTCGCTCAGCTGCTGCGGCAGGTACGCGTCGAGGATCTTGCCCTCCGCCAGCTCACGCTCGGCCGACTCGGTCCGGCCGCCCTGGGTGAAGGCATCGGCCGCCTCGCGGCGCTTCTTCGCCTCCCTGGCGATCACCTTCTGCACCTCGTCGTCGGAGAGCTCGCGCGCCGTCTTGCCGCCGACCTCTTCCTTGGTGATCGCGGTGAGGGTCAGCCGGAGCGTGGACGAGGTCAGCTCGTCGCGCGCCCTGATGGCGGCGGTGAGGTCTTCCTGGAGCTTGGACTTGAGCGTGGTCATGGGCCAAGTGTGGCAGGTACGCACCGGCTGACGCCCACCGATTTCGCGCGCCCGGGCCGTCTGCGACGATGGACACATGCGCGCACGTTACGGGGTACCCCTGAAAGTCACCGCAGGAATCACGGCCGTTGGCGCGGCCGGCCTCGCCTACGCCGCCGGATTCGAGGCCCGCTCGTTCCGGCTCCGCCGGGTGACCGTGCCCGTACTCCCGCCGGGGGCCCCGCCCCTGCGCGTACTCCAGGTCTCGGACATCCACATGGTGAGCGGGCAGCGCAAGAAGCAGCGCTGGCTCCAGTCGCTGGCCGGCCTGCGTCCCGACTTCGTCGTCAACACGGGCGACAACCTCTCCGACCCGGAGGGCGTGCCGGAGGTGCTGGACGCGCTCGGCCCGCTGATGGAGTTCCCGGGGGTCTACGTCTTCGGTTCCAACGACTACTACGGCCCCAAGCTCCGCAACCCCGCGCGCTACCTCATCGAGAAGGTCCAGGGCAAGCACGGCCTGAACGGCAACGCACCGGCCGTCGGCGTCGTGCACAACCCGTGGGAGCGGCTGCGCGACGGCTTCGACGCGGCGGGCTGGGTGAACCTCACCAACACCCGGGGCCGGCTCAAGCTCGGCGGGCTCGACGGCATGGAGATCGCCTTCACCGGCGTCGACGACCCGCACATCAAGCGGGACAGGTACACCGAGGTCGCCGGCGGCCCGGACCGCTCGGCCGACCTCTCCATCGGCGTGGTCCACGCCCCGTACCTGCGCTCGCTCGACTCCTTCACCGGCGACGGCTACCCGCTGATCCTGGCCGGCCACACGCACGGCGGCCAGCTCTGCATCCCCTTCTACGGGGCCCTGGTCACCAACTGCGACATCGACACGGACCGGGCGAAGGGCCTCTCGACGCACTCCGCCGAGGGCCGGCGCGCCTACCTCCACGTCTCGGCGGGCTGCGGCACCAACCGCTACACCCCGGTCCGCTTCGCGTGCCCGCCGGAGGCGACCCTGCTGACGCTCGTGGCGCGCCCCTGAGGGAGCGGACCCGCCGCGGGGCGACGCCGGACGGCACCACCCGCATGATCACCGGCCTGCGGCCCGGCCTGCGAGGCCGCAAAACCGGATTTCGCCTCCGGGCGTGCGTCCGCTAAAGTAATCGATGTCGCCGCAACGCGCGCGACAATCGGGGTGTAGCGCAGCTTGGCAGCGCGCTTCGTTCGGGACGAAGAGGTCGTGGGTTCAAATCCCGCCACCCCGACAGCTGAAACACCAGGTCAGGCCCGGTCTCCTTCATCGGAGACCGGGTCTGATTTGTTTTTCTGAGCGCCTGGGGAGTGGCTGGGGAGTGGATCAAGGAAATTCGCTCCCCGGAGACCGCCTACCGACGTGCTCGCAGACGCTCCTGCAAGAGGTGGTTGAGCACCGCCACCGGAGACGTCGGGCACATCGCCAGCCGAGCATCGAGCGATGCTTCCCACACGGCGGTGAGGTTCGCCATCAGGTCCTCGCGCATCTGCCGAGTGATGTGCGAGTAGCGGGCCTGCACCGATCCGTCGATGTGCCCCATGCGCTCATCCATCAGCTTCGGCGGAGTACGGAACCCCTCCATCAGCGTCTTGTGCGTGTGACGCAGCCCGTGAGGCGTCAGCCCCTTCGCGATGGGCACCCAGCACGCCTCTGCCCGCGCTTGTGCCCCTCTCCCCCGAGCCGGGACACCGGGCCACGGGTCGGCGAGCACGGGCACGGGCCGCGCTTCCTGCGGTGCCTTCTTCGGGTACCAGCCCGTCGCAGCGGGCTGGAACAACCAGGTCGCGAATCCATTCCGGCGCCAGTGCGCCGCAGTCTCCCCCGACGAGCCGCCACGGACGTAGCCGAGTTCCGCTATCGCGATCTCGACTCTGATGCGCGTCGGCTCGGCGACGGAGGCCGGCCGGTTCAGCACGTTCGAGACCGTTCCCGTCGAGACACCAGCGCGGCGAGCGACGTCGACCAGCTTCGCGCCCACTTGCCGGGCCGCGTCGTTGGCCGGGCCCAGGCCACGGAACACGTACGTGAGTCCGTGGCACTGGCAAGGCTTCGGCTTGGTCCGTGCGATCTGGCCAGCGACCAAGCCAGACAGCCACGCGGGGGTGTCAACGGTCCGATACGAGTCGTCCTTTGGCGGGCAGCGGTGCAGCTCGCCCGTGTCCAGCTCGTAGAGCTGCCATTCCACCCGCACCGATGCGGGGCGTACGAACTCGGTTTCCAGGCCGACGATTTCACCCCAGCGCTTACCGGTGTAGCCCTTTAGGACCGTGGCCACGAACTCGTCGTCGCGGCCGGACAGCAGCGATGCCCGCTCGGCAACAAGCAGGATGCCGAGGGCGTCGGTCACCACCTTTTCGGGGCCTCGGTTCCGAGAGCGTCCGGCGCGCTTGCCCCGGCCCCGCCGCTTGCTTGCAGGGTTGGCATCCCGAAGCCCCTCATCCACCGCATCAGCGAGGATGAGATGCAGCGTGCCGCGCCAGGTCTTCACACTGGACGCTGCGTAGAGCGCCCTCTCCTTCTTCTCCCAGGCACCGATGTCCGTGGATTGGATATCGGCAATGGCCTTCGCTTCGAACTCAGGGAGAAGGTGCTCCTCGATGTGCCGCTTGTAGTTCTGCATGGTGGACGCGGCCAGGTCCTGCGCCGCGTACCAACGGTTCACGTACTCGCCGAAGGTCTCCTTTCCGGCGTTCGGGTCGCGCCAGCCAACCTGCCTGACCTTGGCTTCGTGGTCGTTCGCCGCCTTCGCAGCGTCGCGCTTGGTGCTGTAGCGCACCGTGGCGCCATTGGGGTCAACGACGGTGCGGAGTACACCGGGCGCGATCCAGTACCGAGCGCGGTAGTAGTCGCCGCGTTTCTCTCCGAAGCCCATTACTTCCTTCCCTCTTGTTGGTTCACGCCGCTGACGCCGAAGAGTCTGAGCGGACTGCCCGACGCGGGCGCTTCGCTCGGAGGCCGGCAGTCGGCGCAGGCTGCTTCGTACGGCGGCGTTGCGGGGCGGCCCCCTCTTCAGTCGCTGGCCCCTGGTTCCGGAGCGGGCGCTCCTCAAGGACGCAGATGATCTCTGCGAAGTGCTCCGCCGTGAAGCGGTAGCCACCGCCGCTCCTTACGAACGGGATCCGGCGACGACGCGCCTGCTCCTTCACCCACCACTCGGAACAGCCGAGAGCTTCGGCGACCTCTGCGGGACGGAACAGGTGCGGCAGCGCGACCGGAGCGGCGCCGCGACGGCTGTGACTGGTCATGCCCGCCTCCCGTTCGCGGGACGGTTAGCCGCCGCAGAAACCGCAGAATCCGCAGAAACCCGGGATTGCGGGTTTGAACTGCGGCGATGCAGCGCACGGCTGGGTGCCGCAAAAATCGCGAGAATCGCCGCAGAAATAGGCGTCGTGGGCCGTGCCGGGGTGGGGCCTGAGGACCGCTGGGATTTGTGCGGGACTTTCGGCGATTTTTGCGGCAGCCCCCGCGCAGGGAGCTGGTTGGGGCTTCGCCGCTGGTCAGCGGCGGTGCCCGGGGATTTTTGCGTATTCTGCGGTTTCTGCGGGCGGATTCCTGTGCGCGGGGCCTTGGAGGTGCTCATGTCCGGCCCTCCCTCAGGTGGGGGTGGACGAGGTAGCGGGGGGCCGGGGGGCGTCCGCGTTTGCCGGTGCGGGGCGGGGTGTCGCTGCGGATGTAGCCGTGTTCCTCCAGCAGTGCGACGGTCGGTTCGAGGTCGGCGACGGTGGGGAATTCGGAGCGGGACAGCTTGGCGAACAGGTCGCGGCGGGTGACGCTCTCCCATTGGTTGGCCGCGAGGACGTCGAGCAGGCTGCGGGCGCGGGCCTGGGTGGCGTCGGCGCCCATGAGGTCGAAGACGGTCAGGGCGTGGGCGGTGAAGTAGTCGGCGACCTCGATTGCGGCGGCCATGGTCGCTTCGCTGATGGGCTTGCCGTAGCCGTCTTCGAGGTGGTCGGCGAGGTGGAGGAGTCCGGCGATGCGGGCGGTGGCGCCGATGAGCTTGCCCGCCCACTTGCCGACGTGTCCCAGGCGCCCGCCCCTGGCGCGGAGCTGCGGCTCAAGGCGCTTGTCGAACGCGATGAGGGCCGCGTCAGCCTGGGGTGTGAGCTGGATGACGGCGGGGTCGGTCCAGTCGGCCAGCGACAGCGTCAGCGCGGTGACGCTGTTCTCGTAGCGGGCTGCGACCTCTTCGGGTACCGGGTCAGGGTTGATCTTGCGGTAGCCGACCAGGGATTCGGGCAGCGAGTACAGGAAGCGGGCCAGCAGTCCGCGTCCGTCGAATCCGCGGTTCTTGCCGATGTCTTCGAGCACAGCGGGCTGAACGGCGAGGCCCATCGTGAGCGCGGGGGCTTCGATGTACTCCTCTCGGCTGCGGCGGTCCACGCGCAGCCGGTCGCCTGCGTGGCCCTTGAGGAAGACCTCCATGTTGGGGGTGCCGGAGTAGCGTCCGGCGATGATGTCGAAGATGCCGCCCTCGGCCGACATGACCGCGAGCCTGCCGCCCTGGTCGGCCAGCAGTGTGGCGATGACCTCGGGGGTGGCGTCGTCGGCCAAGAGGCGGGGGCGAGCGGGCACTTTGAGGGATTCGGCAGCTTGGGCCAGCCCGATGGCTTCGGCCACCAGCCCGTCTTTCTCGGGGCCTTCGGCAGACGCTGCCTTGGTTGCGGCCTTGTCGGCGGCTTCCTGGGCCATCTTCGCGGTGAGTTCGGCTTCCACGATCCGCCCGGACGCCTCGGCGACCATGAGCGCTTCGGAGTGGTAGAGCGGGTTCGTCATCGCCACGAACACTGCCGACTTCCGGTTGGCCGGACCGAGCGCGACGACGACGAATAGGTTCGTGGGCTCGCGCCAGCGTCCGCGCACCTGCACGACCGCACGACCGCCGGCCGCTGTCGCCAGGACCGAGAGCGCCAGGGCCCCGGCCATGTCAGGCGGAGTCTGGGTTTCCTCGGCGACGGCGGCGACGTAGTCCGCGAGCCAGCCCGGCAGAGCACGGACGGGGAAGGGCGGGAGCTCGGGCTGGGCGTTGAGCGGGATCGGCTCCGGCCATACCCCGGGCACGGTTTCCGCCCCGAGCGCCAGCGCTTCGCGCAGGTCGTCGTCCGTGGCGTCCGGCGACATTCCGGCCTGCACGATGCGGGTGCCCGCTTCGATGCTGCGGCGGCGCTGAGCCTTGCCGTGGACGATCTCGGCGTAGTAGGCGGCGTTGGCGGTGGTGGGGACCGCCTGCACGAGGGTGAACAGGTACTGCCTGCCGCCGACCCTGCTGAGGTCGCCGACCTGGTCGAGGTAGTGGCCAAGGGTGATCGGGTCCACGGGCTGGCCCTGCCCGTGCTGGGTGAGGATCGCGCGGTGGATCGTCTCGTGGGCCGGGCGGTAGTGGTCGGCGGGGTCCATCGCGGCGCTCACCTCGGCGATGACGTCGGGGGCGAGCATCAGGGAGCCGACGACGGCCTGTTCGGCTTCCAGGTCGTGAGGCGGCACGCGCTCCATGCCGGTGGCGGCGGGGCCGCGCAGGGGCACCACGGTGCCGTACTGCTCCGGGGCGGGTTCAGGTGTCATGCTGGGGGTCTCCTGTTCTGTCTTCGGGCAGGGCGGGGAGACCGGGGGCGGCGGTGTGTCCTTGCACGGGAGTGCCGCCGCCCTCGGGCGTTCATCGGGTCAGGTCATGCACCAGCCGGAATCGCAGCCGGGGCAGGCTGCGGCGACTCACGCGGCGTCCTCCTTCTCTGCGGCCGTCGCGGCGGCCATGTCATCGAGCTGCAAGAGCAGTTCGCCGAGGTGCTGGAGGGTGATCTCGCGGGTGTAGGGCATGGACCAGCGTCCGCAGCCCAGCCGTACGGTCACGACCTCGTCGGGGTTGATGTCCATCTCAGTTCTCCTTGGTGATCTCGATGGCGGGGAGTTCGGGCAGTCCGGCGCGGGTGAGTGCGCTGGGGTCGAAGCCGGGGAGCGCTTCGCGGTGGATGAGGGCCTGGGCGAGGGCCTGGGCGTAGGCGGCGCCTTCGCGGGCGACTTCGATCTGTGCTCCGGCGCGCAGGGCTTCGACGCGCTCGACGTGGCCGTGTTCCTCGCGCCGCACGGCGGTCTGCCGCTCGTGGGCGAGGCTCTCGCGTCGGTCGGTGCGCCAGTACCGGCCCGTGATGGCGTACGCGACGGTGGTGGCCAGTGCCCACAGCAGCAGCGGCAGCGGCAGGCCATCGGCGTATCCGGCGACCCCGGCGAGGGCGAGGCCACCGGAGGCGGCGAACGCGGTACCGGCGATGACGGAGTCCCCGGCTCGTCCGGCGGAGGCGAAAGCGCCGGCCGTTGCGGCCCCGGCAGCGAGCACGACCATCAAGGCCGCGTTGCCCACGGAGTGTTCGGCGCCGTTGGCGTTCCAGATCCTGCCGAGGATCAGCACAGTGGAGGTGGCGACGGCGGGTGCCGCTTTGGGTGCGGCGAGGACGAGCCAGTGGCGGGCGACGATCGGTTCGCTCATCACGGCCTCCCCTACAGGTCGCTGAGGGCGTTGACGACGGCGGTGGTGAGTTCGTTCATCGGCTCGGACGCTCCGGTGGAGGCGAGGTAGAAGCCGAACATCATGGCGACGAACGCGGAGCCGTAGCCGAGGGACTTGGAGCGGAGGAGGAAGAACAGGACGAGTCCGAACAGGGCGACGAGGGAGATGGTGATGGCCACGGTGGAATCTCGCTTTCGGTGGGCGAGGAGGGCTGGTTAAGATCCGCAGGTCCCCGGGCGCTGGCCAGTTTGGGGACTTGACCGGCGACCGCGCCCGCCTAGCTCCTGCACGGAGCGGGGTCCGTCTCATGACGGGCGGTCGCCGGTCGTTCTGTGTTTGCGTGGTCAGCGGGTGCCGTCGCGGTGGATGCGGGCGGCGACGTTGAACAGATGGCGGCCGACGCGTATGCGCTTGCGGTCGCCACGGCAGCGGCGGCAGGTCTTGCCGGGCCGGAGCTTGCCGCGCCGGTCCTTCTTGAGCGCGTAGCCGAAGCCACGGCACTTGCGGCAGTTGCCGAACGGGCTGGCCGCACACAGCCCGCCATAACAGAGCGTGATGGCGAGCAAGCAGGCGATAGCGAGGAGGACAGGGGGCATGAAGGGCCTCCAGGGGCGGCTTTCAGGGGTTTCCGCAGGTGGGCCGCTATGCGCTAGCTACCTGATCAGGGCCCGTATGGGCCGCTATCGGGGCTGCTATCGATAGCGGGTCGGCCCGCTATCGATAGCAGCCCCGGGCGGTCAGCTCGCGTCCCGGTTTCGGTTACGCTCCGCTACTGCGGTGGTGATGTCGTCACGCTTGATTCCGCGCTTGTTGACGAACTTGCCGTCGATGCGGCGCCCGACCTGCCCGGTGGCGATGCCGTAGGGCTTGAGGGCTGCGGTCAGGTGCGCAGTCTGCTCCTCGCCGCTCATGCGCGCCCAGTCGCCGTAGCGCTCGGGCCGCAGCTCCGCGAGGCGCTCCACGATCGTCTCGTTCCACACCTTGGCCTCATCGGCGGGCATGACCGCGAGGATGTCGGCCAGCAGGGTGTCCGCGACCTTCTCCTTTTTCGGCGCGTCGAGGTCGGGAAGTGTGCCGGCCGCCGCGCGGGCGGCCTTGGCGCGCTCGCAGATCTTGTCGGCGGTGGCGTTGTCGATGTAGTAGGAGCGGACGATCTGCGGGTTCGGCCCCGCCCCGACCAGGTAGCCGATGCCCAGGTCTTCGGCGGTGAACGAGGTGGCGCGGATGCCGTTCTTGTACATCGAGGTCCCCAGGACCATGTCGTTCTCGGGCTGGCCCATGACCTGAAGGCAGAAGCGGATGCCGACGTTGGCGCTGATGGCCTTGGGCAGGCTGTCGGCGTCCGGGCGCTGGGTGCCGAGCAGCAGGATCACGCCCAGTGCGCGGCCCCGCTTGATGATGGCGGTGGCCAGTTCGGCGGCCTTCTTGCCAAACTTCTCGTGGGTGAAGACTTCCTGGCACTCGTCGATGGACATCACCAGCGGGTGCAGGCCCAGCGACTTCTTCGCGGCGAGGGCTGGGGTGACCTTGTTCTCCGGGCAGATGTCCTTGGGCAGCTTGTTGATGACCCGAGCCCGTCGGTCCAGCTCGCCGTAGACGTACTCCATGGCCTCCACGCAGCCCTCGACCGTGGCGTCATCTCCAGGGCCCGACCCATACGAGTGAGAGATGGGCTGGAAGGAGGAGAAGTCGCCGGTGCCCTTGAACTCCCAGGTGTGCAGCTCAGCGGTCGGGTCCATGGCTGCAGCCAGCAGCAGGATGCGCAGGGCGAACGTCTTGCCGCGGCCCGGCATGGCGCCGGTCAGGAAGTTCGCGTACATCAGGTCGAAGCCGACCTGCCGGCCGCGCGGGTCCGTTCCGTACGGGACGGGCTTGAACAGCGAAGCGGTACCGGTCTTGAGCAGCGGCCACGAAGGCTGCGGGGCGCGGGCCATGTCCTGATCCCCCACCCACAGCATCACCCGCCCCGGGTGCTCCCCGGGCACGGGCTCAGGCCACACGCAGCCCAGCGACTTGCGCAGACCCGAGGCGAGCCGTTCCCGCCGGTCCAGCACATCGGACACGGTCACCCCGTACGGGAGATCGAGGTCGGCGCGCCAGCCCTTGCCGTCCCGCTGGATCGGGGCCTTGAACTCGATACCCGGCTTGCCCTTGGCCGCCTGCTTGTTGATCTCCGCGATACCGAGAGCGGCGAACGCCCGGGCCACGATGTCCGAGGTCAGGCGCTGCACCTGCGGCAGGTCCACCGCACGCGTGATGACCGGCGCATCCTCCGGCCGCCCCACATGCCCCAGAGCCAGCAGCAGCGCGCTGACCGACACGGCCTGAAGCCACCCGGGGGCCAGCACATACAGGGCAAGGGCAGCGCCCATACCGATCAGCGAGGCGAGTACGGCAACCAGGGTCCGCAGCCGCACCCGCGCGTCACGCTGCCGGGACAGCTTGAGGTAGGTGGCGGCGTCCTCCTTCTCCACCGCCGCCAGCCGAACCGGCTCACCCTCCTTGTCGGCAACCCACCGCAGGGTGCCACCGACGAACTTGGCGCCCCCACGCGGCGACAGCAGCGCGAGACGGGCCGCGTAGACCGGGGAGCGGAAGGCGTGATACCCAGCCTTGTGGCCGTAGTGCCCAGCCACCCAACCGGTGGCGGCCTTGAGCTCGGCCGTGGACTTCAGCCACATCGGGACGACCGGGCGGCGCTTGGCGCCCTTGATGCGGTCCATGAATCCGGGCCCCGCCGGGGCCGGTCCATCCACCACCACCCGAGCCGACCCAGCAGCCGACCGCGTCGGGGCCGGGTCGCCCGACTCGCCAGCCGACTCCTTCGGGGTCACGTCGGCCGACTCGCTCGCGTTGGAGTCGGCCGACTGGGTACGGGCCGACCGTGCCTTGTCGAGGTCGACCACATCCGCCCCGGAGTCGGGTCCGGGGGTGGCGGCCATGTCGGCTTCGAGTCGGTTGAACAGTTCGCTTTCGTCGTCGTGATTCACTGACGATTCCTTCCGGATACGGGAGGAGCGGCGGGGCCCGGACGCTGTCCTTGGCCGGTCGTGACCGGGCCCCGCGCGCTCAGAAAAGGGACGGTGGTTCTTCGCTCTGTTCCTCAAGGGCCGCCGCCCTCGCGGCGGCGTTGACCCGGTCGACGCAGCGAGGGCACCAGGCCCGCAGGTGCTTCGCCTCGCTCACGTCCGCGTCGGCGGTGGTGCCGGTCGGCTGCTTCGGCGCGATCACCAGGCGGGTGAGGTGGTTGTGGCTCTCGCGGCACATCCCGCCCCGGGTGTGCGTACGGCCACAGGCGCCCTCGCACTGGCAGCGCCAGTCGGCCGCATCCATCACCGCGTTGAACAGCTCCGCGCCTGCGATCGGGGAGCGCACGGCTCACGCCGCCAGCAGGTACGGGAAGTGCGTGATGGGGCCGATCATGCCGCCACCGCCGTCGCGGGCTCCGGGTCGGTGACCGGCAGCGGGCCGTAGCCGTGGACCTCGATCTACACCCCGTCCCACTCCGTCTCGGCGCGGAGCGAGGCGGCCGTGGGCAGCAGCGCGTGCGTCACGTCCTCGGGGAGGATGCCCAGGGCTTCGCGCCATGCCTCGAAGTCGGCCAGCCCCTCGTGCACGCTGATCACGATCACGGGGCCGAACTCGTCCGGCCGGTAAGTGGTCCGGACCATCACATCCGTGACGGGGAGGTACCCGAACCCCCCGGACATCTCAGCGAGGGTGTGAACGGCGGACTCCAGTCGGCTCAGATTCTCAGCGCTCATGCTGCTTCTCCCTCTTTCTGGTCACTCTCGGACTGGTCGAGTCCATCGCTATCGCTCTGGTCGTCGGTGGGGGGTTCGGGGCGGAAGCGGGCCGCCTCAGCGCGTTCCGCCTTGAGTGCGTCGCGCAGCATCCGGGCGTTGGCCTGGGAGGTGTGAACGGCCTTGCGGATCGCGTCCGCGTTCAGGTCCGCATCGGCCCAGCCAGCGGTGGCGGTGCGTGCGTCCGCGAGCAGTTCCTCCGGCGTGCGGACCGCCTTCGCCTTCGCGGTCTTGCGCGGGGCCCGCGGCTTGCGCTCCGGCGCCTTGGGCGGCTGTGCATCGGCGGGCGGCAGCTCCCGTAGCGGCTCCTCATCAGGCGCAGTGGCCGGGGTGAGGTCGCCCATCTTCAAGAGGACCCGGGTGCGGTGCGGGGTGCGGCGGCGCCACTGACGGCCGTGCACTTCCCGGAGCTCCGCGCGGGCCAACTGCCGCTGCTGTTCGCGCTGAAGGGCTTCGCTGTAGGAGGTGATTTCCCACAGCGTCATCCGCCGCCACAGCGCGAACGTCGATACCGGGGCGAGCAGCCAGCGGGAGCGGCGGATCTTCTCCATCCGCGTCCCCGTCACTGCCCCGATGCGGACGGCGTAGATGTGGGCGGCGATCTCGGAGAACACCACCCATAGCAGCGGCATCGTGCCGTGCGCGAGCTTCGCCGACATGCCATGTCCGGCCGCGATGTTGAGCCAGCACGTCACGCCCGTGAGAATCCACGGCACGAAGCGCACCCAGGCGAGCGGCATGTTCATCCGGATCAACATCAGGTTGGCCACGGTGAACGCGGGAATCGCCGCGTCGATGCCGACTGGCAGCATCCACGGCTGACCGAAGCCCCACCGTTCAGCAGCCGACGACACCGCGTCGAACGACGACGCCAGCCCCAGCGCACCGACCCCGGCGGCGGCCAGCGCGCCGATGCCCATCAGCCCCATCTCGCCCCGCTTCAGCGGCGGGGCCCCTTCGGCTGTGGTGGTCACGGCATGCTCCCTTCCGGGCCGGTGGTGTGGTGGGTGCCGCGTCGGCCGGCGCGTCGGCCGTTGACCGTTGCCCGGATCGGGCTGAGGTGTTCGGTGAGGGAGCAGCCACCGCCGTTGCGCTTGGCCGTGTACATGGCCTCATCCGCCCGCCGCAGCAGCGCCGTCAGCTCCGGGCCCTCGTTGGCGTAGACAGCGACCGCACCGACGGACGCGCCCACCGCGAGCGAGCCGCCCTCGAACGGGACGGGCCGCGTCAGCGACCGGGCCAGGTCATCGGTGAGCCGCTCCAGCTCCGCGCGATCACGGACCTTGGTGGCGGCGGCGAACTCATCCCCGCCGAACCGGGCCACGATCCGGTTGTTGATGAGCCCCCAGCTCCGCAGCCGCTCAGCGGTCGCGGTCAGGACCGCATCACCGGCGGCATGCCCGTGGGTGTCGTTGACCTGCTTGAAGCCGTCCAGGTCGATCATGTAGACCGCACTCTGGCCACGCGCCACGGCCCGGCCAGCGCGCTCGGTGAACGCGTCGCGGGTCAGCAGACCGGTCAGCGGATCGCGCCGGGCAGCCTCGATCCGGCGACGCATCCACAGGCTGTGCACAGACCATCCGGCCGTGAGCGGAAGCGCTGCGGCCAGTGCCGTCATGGTGTGACTCATGCCGCAACCCCCGAAGCGCGCGAGCCGCTACGGCGACGGGCGGGCGGCGGCGTAAGCGGGATGACGTTCAGCAGGTTCGGCGCCTGGGCCTCGATCGTCTCCACGGCGAGGCGCGTCACGGTGTCGAACAGGCTCGGGTCGTCGGCGAGGATATCGCGGGCCGCGTCCAGACGGGCCGCGCGCTCCATCTCGCTCTCACCCTCCACCCCGAGCCACAGCTCCAGCGGGGTACCGAGAGCCAGTTCAAGGCGGTCGTCGTCGGTGACGACCTGATGGCCAGCGATGAAAGACTTCATGGGATTGCTCTCCTGATCTCAAGCGGGCGGGGAGATCCGGAGCGGCGGCGATGTCCTTTGCACGGGAGTGCCACCGCTCCGGCAGGTCGAAAGGGCTGAACGTGCAGCCAGCCCCATAGGTAGAGCGCGAGCTATCCGGCTCCCCTCAGCCCCGCCCGTACGAGACGGGCGGAGGAGGCAACCGGCCGCAGCGGTGAAAGCGCTACGAATGGGCTGTGGCGCGAGAGCTGCACCGGACTAGGGCCGGGGCCCTCTGGCGCGGCGGTCCTGCGGTAAGGGCTTCACTGGCGGGCCGTTGCCACGGCGCTCCAGTCCCGAGCCTGGGAATCGGGCGCGTCATCGTCACTGCTCTGACGCCAGCAGGGCGGCGCACGCGGGGTGGCACCCCGAGGGGTGTTCTCCAGAGCCAGCACGCAAAGAAGGGGCCGCCGACGACGTCACCCGGTCGTCACGGGGACAGGGACTTTCACCCCGTCGATTGGCACGCTGTTCAGTTCTCAACGAACGGTCGCTTCCTTCGAACCCGTTTCACGGGGCCCTCCGGGCGATGACTTCAGATTGACCTAGGTCAATCTGACTGTCAAGGGAGACTCAGGCAGAATCCGAAATTGACCTAGTACAGCTACGCTCGAGGCATGGATTCCAGCCCCGAAGCGCCCAAGCCGACGGCCAAAGAGATCGCCACGAACCTGCGCGAGCAGATCGCAGACGGCACCTACGGGCCCAACGCCCAACTCCCGCCAGCCCGCAAGCTGGCCAAGGAGTTTGGTGTGCAGCTCATGACCGTGCAGAGCGCTATCCGACAGCTCCGGGACGAGGGCCTGGTCGTTACCCAGCAGGGACGCGGGACGTTCGTCCGCGACCCCGCCATGCCACTCGGCACGGAGGCCGGCAGCAGTCCAGCCTTCACCGCGCTCGCCTCGGAACTCAGCGTGATTCACGAGACGCTCCGGCAGCTCGGCGACCGGCTCGACCGCTTGGAGCAGCTTGTCGGGCGTGAGACTCCGCCCTCGCAGTGAGGTCATCCGCGCGGCGCAGTAACCGTGTGGCCGTGGCGCGCGCCTCGCTCAGACTCGCTTTGATCAGCGCGAGTTCAGCGGGCGTGAGGCCGTCCCACTCGTTCGATCGCTCGTTGATCCTTGGCATGCGAACGAGCATGTGGCCGAGAAACACGAAGGACCCGGACAGAGTGTCCGGGTCCTCTTTCCTTGCAGGTCAGGCATCTTGACGACCCATCAGGAAGTCAATGAGTCGACGGCGGCGAGAACGGCATCCCAGGGAAGCCCGCGCCCAGGAGCCCCCTCGCGTGGCTCGTACAGCGGCCAGACGTCCGGCCCGTACACGAGCCGTACATCCGCCTCGCGAAGCGTTTCGATGTGTCGCCGCCACGCGGGATGGCGGGCGTGGGCAGCGTTGACCCTCGGGAAGACGATGACCGGCAAGTCCAGGATGCCGATCGCTTCGCCCACCTGGGTGAGTGCCTGGTTGTCTGCGATACCCGCAGCCAGCTTGGCCACAGTGTTCGCGCTCGCCGGGGCGACGACAAAGCAATCCACGGGAGGGTGTGGCCGCGTTTCGCCCGGAAGCCGAGGGGTGTCCCGTACGGGCAACCCTGTCAGCTTCTCCAACTCCTCGGCCTCCCCGATGGACCGCAGCCACTCGCCAGCCGTCGGCGTCAGGGTCACCGCGACCCTCCAACCGCGTTGGACGGCGGGCCCCACCAGGCCGGTCCGCAGGCTCTCCACTCCGCCGGCCCCTGTGCCAACAACGCCGAGCACTCCGCGCGTATTCGTCATCACCGACTTACTGCACCGCCTTGCATCGCTGCGCCATGATGAACATCTCGGACGATCGGGTGCCGCCGCTCACGGGTGACTGCTTGATGAGATCCCGCAGCGTCTCCCGCACACGGGGATTGTTGCGTACAAGCTGTGGGGACGTGCGCTCGGCCGTACGCAGCTCGGTAAAGGCGTCATCTCCACGGCCTGCCAGGGTGAGCGCGCGAGCGTAGTCAATGCGATGGGAGACGCCGCGCTCGGGCTGCATGTGGTCCACGTCGACCTGCCCGTTCTCGACGACGTACGAGACGTTGTCCAGGTCAAGTTCAGCCGACAGCTTGTGCAGCATGACGTTCGTCGGGCCGAAGCTGGTCTGCCAGTGGTTCGCGTCCGAGCCGAGGCGGTTGGCCAGCGTTTCGGCCCGACCAAGCAGATTCGTCGCGGTGGGCCGGTCCTGATGGCGAGCCGCCGCGATAGCGGCGCGCAGGTGAATCATGCCGAGCAGGCTCAGCGCTTCGGGATCGTCCTCCTCGATGCGGGAAGCCAGCCACGCCGCCGTAGTCTCGCCCAGCTCCATTGCGTCGTCGTACCGCCCGTTGGCGAGTAGCGCATGCGTGCCGGAGCGGGCGGCGGAAGCCAGTACCAGCGGATCACCTGACTCATCCGCCGCCCGCATCGCGCGCTCAGCGGCCAGCCACGAGATATCCGATTCGCCCACCTTCGCGAGCGTGGTAGCGGCGAGGTGATGCGTCCGGGCGGAGACTGCCCAGCAGTCCATTCGCTGCTGTACTGAGCGCGCCGCACGGTCCTCCAGTTCCTGGGCGGACTGGAGCAATCCGGGAAGCGCAGCCACTACGTTGCCGAGCCGCCCGCCCTGGTAGTCGGCCCAACTCCGCTCCACCATCGGCCGGACCGTACCGGGCATGGGGAGTTGTGCCTCTGCCTGCGGTCCGAAGAGCAGTCGGGAGAGGCGGCGGGGGCTCATGAGGGCGTCACGAACAGCAGGTACGTCATCCTGCTGTTTGTCGTCCTCCATGAGGACCGTCTGACCGATCAAGTCCCCGAGCGGGACGCGCATGACGCGCGCCAGTTCGGCGAGCATGTCGATTCGGGGCGGCTGCCGCCGGCCAGTCTCCGCCTTCGCGAGCCAGTCCGTGCTACGCCCCACGAGACCGGCAAGCACCTCTTGGGTGTAGCCCCGTCGCTTGCGGTAGAAGGCGATCCGTTCCCCAATGCTGAGGTGATCTCCAAGACCACGCATACGTGTTGCCCTCCTGGGAGTTGGAGCCAATCTCACGGTATCGAGCCGGTCACAGGGCGGACAGGTGGTCTCGCCGTGCGCACCGGCCTAGAACGAGGATGGGCGATCCCAAACAAAGAGACCCGGACGGTATGTCCGGGCCCCTCGCGTCATTGGGTTGCCTTCGGCTCGTGCCCCCTTTGAGCGGGCCCACTCAACACGAACAGAGCCTCCCCACTTCAAACAAGTGCGGCTCGCTGCCGCGCGCCCCGCGCCCCCGGCCGGGCTGCAGTTCCTGTCTTCGCCCCGCTCAGCCCGGCCGAGGGCCGCCCCGCGCTTACAGCGATCAGCCACCAGACCTCGAAAGGATGCCTCCGGCGGGGGGCGCTCAGGCTCCAGGATGGACGGGGCGCCGTAGACGAGTGCCGGTAAGTGATGACGTGCGTGGGGAGGGAGCTCCCATCCCGTCTGCCGTCGACCCAGGCAGAGCCGAGCAGACGCAGTCCCTGGCGTCCAGATCGTTCGTACGGTGGCGTGCTCCATCTGGACGCCAGGGACCACGCCCGCTCCACGGTGTGTGGGTCGACGGCAGACGGGATGGGAGCTGAGGTGAGTGGTGGGTGAAAACGGCACATTGGCCATACGATGGTGTTCGCCTTATGGGGCGAATGGGCAGGGGGGCGAATGCAGCGAAATTCGAACACTTCGATGGGTAACACGTGGAAGAAACCGGATCCCGGTAGGTCCCTTCAGGACCTTTTTACTGATGTTGCAAGCGAGCTTGTCGCAGTAGACGGACAGCCAGGTCGCACCGCAGCCGAATTGCACGCTAGCTCAAATAAGATGTGCCTTTGGCAGTGCCTCCACTGCGGTAATCAATGGCGGACAACCCCAAATGCGAGAACCAATTCAGGAAGCGGCTGCCCAAAGTGTGCACGCCAGCGCACCATCAACGCCCGCCGAACGGCTCGCGCCGGCGAGTCACTAGCCGACATGCATCCAGAAGTAGCGGCGGAATTCGTCGAGAATCTGGATAACGATTTGCTTCCATCGCAACTAAGGCCGCACAGCAGCTATAAATGCAGATGGCGTTGCCACAGATGCGGCAACGAATGGGTGGCGGCTTTGAACAATCGCACGTCCGGAGAGACAGGCTGTCCAGCTTGCTTCGAGGCTCGGCGTGGCGAAGGAAAGCGACGACCCCGCCGAGGGTCACAAACTGCCCATGAGGCACTTGGAAGCGTTGCAATTGATTTTGTGCGCAATGAGACGTCGCCGGGATTCGATTTGACCATGCTGCGGCCTGGTTCTAGCGACAGATGTACTTGGAAGTGTTCGAAGTGCGGGCACACTTGGATAGCTACAGTCAACTCACGCGTGCGTTCTCACAGAAATCGAGATGGGTCCGGATGTCGCAAGTGTTACGACCGTCGAATCTCCGCGCGTCGCAGAGCTCCCAAGGAAGGTGAATCACTCGCAGAGCGCTATCCGCAAATAAGTCAATCCTTCGTGCGAAACCTGACAACGCCAGGAGCAGGGCCCCTCATTTTGAGGGTTCGCAGCAATGACCGCTGCTTGTGGAGATGTAAAAACGGACATGAGTGGGAGACTAATGTCCTATCCCGAACCTATGGTTCCGGGTGCCCCAAATGCACCTCAGCAGGCAGGTCACGTTTCGAGCTTGAGGTGCAATCTCTGCTTACAGCTGCGACAGGGGTAGACGTCATATGCGACTACGTTGTAGAGAATGCACGCGGCAAGTCTGGGCGCCTATTCAGAGTCGACCTTTTCGTGCCATCAGTTAAGCTTCATGTCGATCTAGATCCGTTCTACACCCACAACGCAGCTCGCCACCAAGAAAAGGACGCCAGAAAAAGCACGTCCCTGAAGGATCTGGATTACGTGCGGCTTCGCGCTAAAGGACTCCCCGGCATTCCCGGCGAACACATAGAGGTAAGCGACAATACCAAGGACGGTATAGACCCATGGACGTGGACAGCCTCTCTCCAGTCTGCCATGGTTGCTCGCGGACTGAACTTCAAACTTCTCAATGCAGCACAAAGGAAGGACGCTCTCGCGCAAGCTGCGGACACCTGGGCCTCAGTCAAGGGGCGGGTAAGGTTTGAGTCCACTGCTCAAAAGTACCCCGACCTTATCCCCGAGTTTAAGAGAAACCTTACCCGCCTCGATTATGACCTGACGCTGTGCTCGCCATCCTCGTTTGACGTAGCAGAATGGCAGTGCAGCAAGTGTCAACACGTATGGCAAACGATGATACGCAACAGGAGCAACGGTTCCGGCTGCCACGCTTGCCATCGGCAAGGCGTTAACGACAATAACGTTGCCCGTTCCATGGCGTCGCCCCATGAATCATTGGCAGATCTTCGGCCGCACATAGCTGCTAGGTTCATTCAGTGCCTTAAGGACGCAAGTCGCACCCCAGAAAATTTGCGCCTCAAGAGTAATTTGCGGTGTGAATGGTTTTGCCACACAGGTCAACATACGTTCATTGCGCCAGTTTTTGCGGTATCGGATGGCGCTAAGCGTCGGTGCTGCAAGTAAGGTTTAACGGGCCGAACTTATAAGACGGTGCTCATCCGCCGGCCGTGCCCGACCCGTGAGGTCGGTAAGCCACGGTCAACAGCAATACGTGGGGTGCACGGGGCCTCCGGAGGGGTGTGAGCAGCCTATGAGCAGGGCGACTGACGAAGCTATCCAGGTCGGTTCCCCTGTCGTCACGCTCGCCCCTCGACGGGCTGTCCGGCTTAGTGGGAGGCAGACGGAAGCTCCACTACGTCGCTGTCGCTCCGCAAGAACCCATCTGCCCTCAGGTTCCCGAGGACATGCTTGGCCCGCCGGCGGTCGATCTCGTAGGTTTCCGAGACCACTTCCACAGTAAGCGTGGAGCCTGGGGCGATCTCGCCACCGTCAATGCGGGCAGCCAGAGCGTCGGAGATGCGTTGCAGCGGAGGCACATACGGGATGGCATCCTCGGCAATGTGCGCTCCGTTGTGCATCTCGGTGAGCGGAACCATGCCGTAGTTCGCGACATCACCCACCTTGAAGCCGTGCTCGCGAGCAAGGTGCACAAGGAGCCGATCCCTGTCCAACCAATCTTCCTCGATTGCCTCAGCGATCAGTTGATGGTCCGCCCGGTGTGCGCTGTTCACAGCCCCTCCGATTCGTGGGTTCTCCCCATGCAGTTCTCAAGGTAGCGGCCAGCCACTGAACGGTCCTGGCGTTCAGAAGACTCCGACGCTTCAACGGCCGTGCTGTACAGCAGCGGAGTACAGCAACCACGGCGGCCGTAACCGACTGAAAGCACGCCTGTAGAGCCGAGTCTCCAGCCCAGCAGACCTCAGCGACCGCCCGCCCGGAGTTCGCATCGAGAGGGACAGCCGTGCTAGGACTGGCGGGCAACCGTGGGGAGCGCTGGGAGTGAACGGGGAGTGGATCTTGGGAGGCGAGCCTTCCAACGCCTCGCGAGACCAACTCATACCAAGGCCCTGACCTGCGTTGAAGCTAGAGGACGCAGGTCAACGATCTTTCCGTACCTAGTTCGGGACGAAGAGGTCGTGGGTTCAAATCCCGCCACCCCGACAGCTGAGCATCAGGGTCATCTACTCACAGAGTAGGTGGCCCTGATGCGTTGTGTGTACCTGTTCTGGGGCGGCGCAGAATGGGGGGATGACTGAGAGCACCGGGTCCGCACAGGCCATGTCCATACCCGACTGGGAGAAGCGCTTCAGGGCGCCGCGCGTCTCGCTGCCCGACTGGGCCGAGGACGCGCCGGACCGCGCGTTGTTCGTGTCCAACGCGACGGGGACGTACGAGCTGTACGCCTGGGACCGGGCGACCGGAGCGCAGCGGCAGGCCACCGACCGGCCGAACGGGACCACGGACGGGGTGCTGACGCCCGACGGCGAGTGGATCTGGTGGTTCAGCGACACGGACGGGGACGAGTTCGGCGTCTGGATGCGGCAGCCGTTCGCGGGTGGCGCGGACGAGCCGGCGGCGCCGGGGCTGGAGCCGTCGTACCCCGGCGGGCTCGCGCTCGGGCGGGACGGGACGGCGGTGGTGGGGCGCTCGACCGACGAGGACGGGTCCACGGTGCATGTCGTACGGCCGGGCGCCGGGCCCGTCGAGATCTACCGGCACCGGGAGTCGGCCGGTGTCGGAGACATGTCGCACGACGGGACGCTGGTCGCGATCGAGCACACCGAGCACGGCGACGCGATGCACTCCGCGCTGCGGGTGATGCGGCTGGACGGCAGCGGTGTGGCCGAGCTGGACGACACCCGCGGCGGGGAGGCCGAGCTGGGGCTCGAGGTGCTCGGCTTCGCTCCGGTCGACGGGGACACCCGGCTGCTGGTCGGGCATCAGCGGCGCGGGCGCTGGGAGCCGATGGTGTGGGACGTGGCGTCGGGCGAGGAGACCGAGCTGGGGATCGAGCTGCCGGGCGACGTATCGGCCGAGTGGTATCCGGACGGGTCCGCGCTGCTCGTCGTCCACAGCTTCGAGGCGCGCAGCGAGCTGTGGCGGTACGACTTCGCCACGCGGCAGCTGGTGGAGGTCGAGACGCCGGCCGGTACGGTGTCGGGCGCCACGGCCCGGCCGGACGGGTCGGTGGAGTTCCTGTGGTCCTCGGCGGCCCGGCCGCCGGTGGTGCGGTCGACGTCGGGGCGCGTGGTGCTCGACCCGCCGGGGGCGAAGGCGCCGGCGTCGGTGCCGGTGGAGGACGCCTGGGTGGAGGGGCCCGGCGGGCGGATCCACGCGCTCGTGCAGAAGCCGGCCACCGGACAGGGGCCGTTCCCGACGGTCTTCGAGATCCACGGCGGGCCCGCCTGGCACGACAGCGACGCGTTCGCGGCCGGGCCGGCGGCGTGGGTGGACCACGGCTACGCGGTCGTGCGGGTCAACTACCGCGGTTCCACCGGGTACGGGCGCGCGTGGACGGACGCGCTCAAGCACCGGGTCGGGCTGATCGAGCTGGAGGACATCGCGGCGGTCCGGGAGTGGGCGGTCTCGTCCGGCCTCGCGGACCCGGCGAAGCTGGTGCTGGCGGGTGGTTCGTGGGGCGGGTACCTGACGCTGCTCGGTCTCGGTACGCAGCCGGAGGCGTGGACGGTGGGGCTGGCGGCGGTGCCGGTCGCCGACTACGTGACGGCGTACCACGACGAGATGGAGGCGCTGAAGGCGCTGGACCGCACGCTGCTGGGCGGCTCGCCGGAGGAGGTCCCGGAGCGCTTCGAGGCGTCCTCGCCGCTGACGTACGTCGACGCGGTGCGGGCCCCGGTCTACATCTCCGCGGGCGTCAACGACCCCCGCTGCCCGATCCGCCAGGTCGAGAACTACGTGGACCGGCTGGCGGCGCGGGGAGCGGTGTACGAGGTGTACCGGTACGACGCGGGGCACGGGTCGCTGGTGGTGGAGGAGCGGATCAAGCAGGTCCGGCTGGAGCTGGAGTTCGCCGCCCGGCATCTGGGTTAGCGGGGGCGGGGGCCGGATTCCTGGGGCGGGTCCCCGGGTCCGGCCCCCCGAACGGGCCGGAACGCCCGCGTCCGGAGACCCCGGGCTGGGTGCGGGGCGAGGTGGGCCCGTACCTTGGTGGGGTGTACCGGTTCCTGCTGACGCCCCGCTGGTGGGGGATCCACCTCTTCGTCGTGCTGGCCATTCCCTTCTGTGTCTTCATGGGGTCCTGGCAGCTCGGGCGGTTCGAAGACCGCGTCGAGACCCACCAGGCCGCCGAGGAGAAGCCCGATCCGGGCACGCAGGCCGCCGTACCCCTCGAAGAGCTGCTTCCCGTCGACAAAGAGACCTCCGGGCGGCCCGCCACCGCGACCGGGCGCTACGTCGAGCAGTTCGTCGTGCCCGGACGGGAGCTCGACGGCAAGCGCGGCTCCTACGTGCTGACCCTGCTGCGTACGGACGACGGCAAGGCACTGCCCGTCGTGCGCGGCTGGCTGCCCGCCGGGGGCAGGGCCGCGGCCGCGCCCTCGGGCGAGGTCACCGTGACCGGCGCGCTCCAGGCGTCCGAGAACTCGGGCACCGACGGCGTGCACACCGGCGGCGGACTGCCGGCGGGGCAGGTGGGGATGATCAGCGCCGCCTCGCTCGTCAATCTCGTCCCGTACGACGTGTACGACGCCTGGATCACCCTCACCGAGGGCGATCCCGGCCTGCGGCCCGTCCCCGCGGTCGCACCGCAGGGCAGCGGTCTCGATCTCAAGGCGTTCCAGAACCTCGGCTACACCGGCGAATGGTTCGTCTTCGCGGGCTTCGTGCTCTTCATGTGGTTCCGGCTCCTGCGCCGTGAGGCGGAGGCCGCCCGGGACCTCGCCCTCGGAATCCTGCCGGAGGGCCCAGAGGCTCCGGGGGTGACAGAGGTACGGGAGAGCGGGGACGGGCAGCAGGCCGCCGAGGTGGCGGTCGGCGCGGGCGCCGGCGACGCGGCCGGTCCCGACGGCAGGCGCGACTGAGGGGTACGGCGACGGGGCGGGCGCCGTCTCCGGCCGTGCCCGCCCCGTCGCCGTACCCCTGCGCTCCGCTACTGCGCCGCCAGCACGCCCGTACGGTAGATCGTCCCCGCGCACGCGTGGGAGATCGTCGCCGCCGCGCTGGACGCACCCGCCTCCGGTGTGTGGCTCACCGAGACACTGCCGTCCGCCGTGCCGCCGTCCTCAGTGCCGAGCTGCGGCTCCATGCCGGTCTTCTCCGTCTCGGTCCCGTCGCCCGTGCCGCCGGCCCCGCCGTCTTCCGTACCGCCTGTCGGGCCCGGGTCAGGGCCCGGATCGCTGGGCACGGGGTCGGGCGAGGGGTCGGTCGTCGGGCAGCTCTCCGTCGGTACCCAGGCGAACTTCACCTCGTACGCCATGTCGGGCTCCAGCAGCAGGCCGGTCGTCTCCAGGGACGGGTCCGGCAGACCGGCCGCAGCGTCGCCCGAAGTGTGGTCGACGACGTTGATACGGCTGGGGTCGGCCGCGCCCATCGGCTGCGCGTACACCGAGCCCCGGCCGGCGACCGTGCACTGCATGCCGGAGACGTTGACGACCCGGAACGTGCCGTACACCTTGCCCTCGGCGTCGGGCACGCCGGTACCCGCCGAGACGACCGCGAGCTGGCTCGCGCCGCAGGTCGGCGTCGCCGCGGGCAGGCTGTCCGGAGCGCCACCGCCGCCGCCACCGCCGCCGCCAGCGCCACCACCGGTGCGGCGGCTCTTGCCGGCGTCCGAAGAACCCTTCTCGGCGTCCTTCTCCTTCTTTCTCTGCTTCTTCTTCTCTTCTCGGGAGAGCTCCTTCTCGGAAGGCTTCTCCACCACCCTTTTGCCCTTGCCGCCCTCGACGCCCTTCTCCCAGCCGGTGCCGCCGTGCGTGTCCCGCCCGTGGCCCGCTATCGACGGGCGGCCGTCGGCCGCCTCGTCGGAGTTCGCCACGTGGACGAAGGCGGGGACAGCCGTGCCGATGAAGAGCGCGGCGGCCGCCATGCCGACGACGGCCTGGCGCCGTCTGGCGCGCCGGGCGGGAACCGCCTTGCGCAGGTGTTCCAGGGCGTCCCGGGAGGGCTCCAGCTCTTCCACGGCGCCGCGCAGCATCCGGCGCAGGGCAAGCTCGTCGCCCGTGCCGAGGCCGTCGTCCGTACCCAGGCCGCCGCCCGTATCGGGAGCGTCGTCCGCAGCGGGACCGTCGCTCGTGCCGAGGCCGTCGTCCGTGCCGGGTTCGTCGCGCTCGTTCGGACTGTCGTTCACTGTCGCTTTTCCAGTCAGGTCGTTCAACGGCCCGTCCGGCCCGTGCCGCTCTTGCTTTCCGCTCATGCCGAAGCCTCCATGGCGACGCGGAGCGCCGCTATGCCGCGTGAACCGTACGCCTTCACCGAACCCAGGGATATCCCCAGCGTCTCGGCGCACTGAGCCTCCGTCATGTCCGCGAAGTACCGCAGGACCAGCACCTCGCGCTGGCGTCGCTGGAGTCCCCGCATCGCCTTGATCAGCGCGTCACGCTCCAGCTGGTCGTACGCCCCCTCCTCCGCGCTCGCCATGTCCGGCATCGGCTTCGACAGCAGCTTCAGGCCGAGGATGCGGCGGCGCAGCGTGGAGCGGGAGAGGTTGACGACGGTCTGGCGCAGGTAGGCCAGGGTCTTCTGCGGGTCGCGGACCCGGTTGCGCGCGGAGTGCACACGGATGAAAGCTTCCTGCACAACGTCCTCACACGAGGCCGTGTCGTCGAGCAGGAGGGCCGCGAGGCCGAGCAGGGAACGGTAGTGAGCCCGGTAGGTCTCGGTCAGGTGATCGACTGTGGTGCCCGCGGTCATGACGTCCTCAGCGCCCTCACGCGCGGACGGTATACGGGCGGGACGTGTGGTCGGCATGGGGGCGATCACCGGCATGCCGCCGGGCGTGCGGGGCCGCCGGAGCGGGCGCACTGCTGCGCCCCGAGCCGGGCCCACTGTGATGTCGAGTACCTCTGCCACGCCTGTTGGACACGCTTCCCCCCGACAGGGTTGTACGCGCGAGGCACCGCTTTTGACGGTGTTACAAACGCCCGCATGCGCACCCGCCCTCCTGAATGCCCCAATTGTCGCGGCGTTTTGCCGGGGCGATCGCAAAGACGCTCCCCTCCCAACTGCCGGTTGCAGTAAGGCGGGGAGCGAATAGTCGAACAGAACTGCACTCCGGTTCAAGTAGTACAGAATCCGTCTTGATCACAGAGCGTTCACAGATCCTACAAAGGATTCCGCTTCTCACCGCCCCGATTTCACCGCCGGGCTACGCCGCTCCCAGCTCGGCGGCCACCAGCTCGGCGATCTGCGCGGTGTTGAGCGCGGCGCCCTTGCGGAGGTTGTCACCGCACACGAAGAGTTCGAGCGCCGTCGGATCGTCCAGCGACCGCCGCACCCGTCCCACCCATGTCGGGTCGGTCCCCACCACGTCGGCCGGCGTCGGGAACTCCCCCGCCGCCGGGTCGTCGAACAGCACCACACCCGGCGCGGTCGCCAGGATCTCGTGCGCCCGCTCGACCGAGACCTCGTTCTCGAAGCGCGCGTGCACCACCAGGGAGTGCGTGGTGAGCACCGGCACCCGGACGCATGTGACCGACACCGGCAGACCGGGCCGGCCCAGGATCTTGCGCGACTCGGCGCGGACCTTGAGCTCCTCCGACGACCAGCCGTCGTCCTCGAGCGAGCCGGCCCACGGCACCACGTTCAGCGCGATCGGGGCGGCGAAGGGCCCGGTGTCGTCGCCCACCGCGCGTCGCACGTCACCGGGGTGCGTCCCCAGCTCCGTACCCGCGACGAGCGAGAGCTGGGTGCGCAGTGCCTCGACGCCGGCCCGGCCCGCGCCGCTCACGGCCTGGTACGAGGAGACGACGAGGCCGGCGAGACCGAACTCGGCGTGCAGCGCGCCGACCGCCACGATCATCGACAGCGTCGTGCAGTTCGGGCTCGCCACGATGGACCGCGGGCGGGTCCGTACGGCATGCGGATTGACCTCGGGAACGACCAGCGGGACATCCGGATCCATCCGGAAGGCCGCGGAACTGTCCACCACCACCGCGCCCTGGGCGGCGGCGACGGGCGCCCACCGCGCGGCCACCTCGTCGGGCACGTCGAACATCGCGACGTCGACGCCCCTCAGGGCCTCTTCCGAGAGCGCCAGGACCTCGGTCTCCTCCCCGCGCACGACCAGCTTGCGGCCGGCCGAGCGCGGGGAGGCGAGGAGTCGGATCTCGCCCCAGACGTCGGCGTGCTGGGACAGGATCTGGAGCATGACGGCGCCGACGGCTCCGGTCGCCCCGACGACCGCGAGCGTCGGCTTGCCGGTCACCGCCCGGTGCCTCCGTAGACGACCGCCTCGTCGGAGTCGCTGTCCAGGCCGAAGGCGGAGTGCACGGCGCGCACGGCCTCGTTGACGTCGTCGGCGCGGGTGACGACCGAGATGCGGATCTCGGACGTCGAGATCAGCTCGATGTTCACACCCGCGTCGGCAAGTGCCTCGAAGAAGCCCGCCGTCACACCCGGGTTCGTCTTCATGCCGGCGCCGACCAGGGAGATCTTGCCGATCTGGTCGTCGTAACGGAGGGAGTCGAAACCGATGGTGCTCTTCGTCTTCTCCAGGGCGTCGATGGCCTTGCGGCCCTCGGTCTTGGGAAGGGTGAAGGAGATGTCGGTCAGACCCGTCGACGCGGCCGAGACGTTCTGCACGACCATGTCGATGTTGATCTCGGCGTCCGCGATGGACCGGAAGATCGCCGCGGCCTCGCCCGGCTTGTCCGGTACGCCGACGACCGTGACCTTGGCTTCGGAGACGTCGTGGGCGACTCCGGAGATGATGGCGTGCTCCACCTGCTGGTCCCCTTGCGGCTCGTTGCTGACCCAGGTGCCGCGCAGTCCCGAGAAGGACGAGCGGACGTGGATCGGGATGTTGTAACGGCGTGCGTACTCCACGCACCGGTGCAGCAGCACCTTGGAGCCGGAGGCGGCGAGCTCCAGCATGTCCTCGAAGGAGATCCAGTCGATCTTCCGGGCCTTCTTCACGACCCGGGGGTCGGCGGTGAAGACACCGTCCACATCGGTGTAGATCTCACAGACCTCGGCGTCCAGCGCTGCCGCGAGGGCGACCGCGGTCGTGTCCGACCCGCCCCGGCCGAGGGTGGTGATGTCCTTCTTGTCCTGGGACACACCCTGGAAACCGGCGACGATGGCGATGTTGCCCTCGTCGAGGGCGGTGCGGATCCGGCCCGGCGTGACATCGATGATGCGCGCTTTGTTGTGGACCGAGTCGGTGATGACACCTGCCTGGCTGCCCGTGAACGACTGGGCCTCGTGGCCCAGGTTTTTGATCGCCATGGCCAGCAGGGCCATGGAAATCCGCTCACCCGCGGTCAGCAGCATGTCGAATTCACGTCCGGCAGGGATGGGGGATACCTGCTCGGCGAGGTCGATCAACTCGTCCGTCGTGTCACCCATCGCCGAAACCACGACGACGACCTGGTGGCCGTTCTTCTTGGCATCGACGATTCGCTTGGCGACCCGCTTGATGCCTTCGGCATCGGCTACGGAGGAGCCTCCGTACTTCTGCACGACAAGGCCCACGTGCGCTCCTCGTTAGTCATTACTGCGGTCGGCTCATTTTACCGAGCGGGGCGGGACCGCCCACGTGATATCGCATCGTGAGATGTCCCGCTCACGATCCGGCCATGCGGCGACCCGCCCGCTCGGTGGGAATGCCTGCCCCGGCGGACTCCGGGTACGCGGAACGTGGGGCGGGTCACACGCTCGCACGCTCCCGTGCACCACAGGTCATCGCAGGTCACCGCAGGTCTCAGGTCGCCGTGTGCAGGCCCAGCGGGCCCGCCAGCTCCTCGGCCATGACCTTGCCGGCTTCCTTCTCCAGGTCCTCCTCGTCCAGGTCCTCGTCCGTGTCCAGGCCGTCCAGCTCCTGCAGCGGCTGGTCCAGGCGGACGTGCGCCACCAGGGACTGGAGGGCGCGCAGACAGGCGGAGGCGGTGGGGCCCCAGTTCGAGAAGTACGAGAACTGCCACCACCACAGCGCTTCGGTGGTCCGCCCCGCCCGGTAGTGGGCCAGGCCGTGGCGCAGGTCGGTGATGATGTCGGCCAGGTCGTCGGAGATGCGGCAGGCGACGGGCGCCTTGCGCGGCTCGTACGGGTCGAAGACCTCGGAGTACACGTCGATCGGGTCGAGCATGACGGCGAAACGCCGGCGCAGGTCGTCCGGGTCCGGCTCCGGGCCGGTGTCCGCCTCGTAGCGGTCGTCGGGAACGATGTCCTCGTGCGCGCCCAGCCTGCCGCCGGCCAGGAGAAGCTGGGACACCTCCAGCAGCAGGAACGGGACCGCGCTGTCGGGCTCGTCGCCCTTCGCCACTTCCGTGACGGCGACGATGAAGCTCTCGATCTGGTCGGCGATCTGGACCGCGAAATCGTCCGGGTCCTGCACCACCGCATGCAGCAGCTTGGCATCAGACATCGAGCAATCGTCTCCCCTCGAAGGCACGGCCCAGCGTGACCTCGTCGGCGTACTCAAGATCTCCCCCGACGGGGAGTCCACTGGCCAGGCGCGTCACCCGCAGACCCATCGGCTTGACCATCCTGGCCAGGTACGTGGCGGTCGCCTCGCCCTCCAGGTTCGGATCGGTGGCCAGGATCAGCTCGGTGACGGTGCCGTCCGCGAGGCGCGTCAGCAGCTCGCGGATCCGCAGGTCGTCGGGGCCCACGCCCTCGATGGGGCTGATGGCCCCGCCGAGTACGTGGTAGCGGCCGCGGAACTCGCGCGTCCGCTCGACCGCGACGACATCCTTCGGCTCTTCGACGACACAGATGACCGCCGGGTCGCGGCGCGGATCACGGCAGATCCCGCACCGCTCCTCCTGTGCGACATTGCCGCACACCACGCAGAAACGGACCTTGTCCTTGACCTCCACGAGGGCATGGGCGAGGCGGCGCACATCGGTCGGCTCGGCCTGGAGGATGTGGAAGGCGATCCGCTGCGCGCTCTTGGGACCGACGCCGGGCAGCCTGCCCAACTCGTCGATGAGGTCCTGGACCACGCCTTCGTACAACGGATTGCCTTCCTTGCCCTGCCGGTGCTGCGGTCTTGCCTGGTACGTACGGTAGTTCCTGCGGGGCCGCCTTAGAAGGGCAGACCCGGCATCCCGCCCAGCCCCTGGGCCAGCGGGCCGAGCTTCTCCTGCTGGAGCTGGTGCGCGTTCTCGTTCGCGGCCTGGACCGCGGCGACGATCAGGTCCGCGAGGGTCTCGGTGTCCTCCGGGTCGACCGCCTTGGGGTCGATCACCAGGGCGCGGAGCTCTCCGGAGCCGTTGACGGTCGCCTTCACCAGACCACCGCCGGCCTGACCGTCGACGTCGGTCCGCGCGAGCTCCTCCTGCGCCTTGGCGAGGTCCTGCTGCATCTTCTGGGCCTGCTGGAGCAGCTGCTGCATGTTGGGCTGGCCACCACCGGGAATCACGGTCACTCCTGGCACTTCGTCGACGATTGTTTCGGTAAGGCGAGCCTACGTGTTCGACGGGCAGCGCGCGCCATGCCCTGCGAGGGACTCTTTCGAGTGAGACCGCCGGGCTCCTACGGCTGACCACGTCCTGGTTCCGGCCGGAAAAACCGGTATATCGGCCCCACGGCCCACCATTCGGCGGTAGGAAGAGCACGCCACACCACTTCACGCAATGTCACGGATCACGCATACAGCGCAAGCGCAGAGGAGTGCCCGGTGAGCCAGCCGGAGATGCAGCCCGAGGGGTCGCCGGTCCGGGGGGAGGGCGGGGGCGCCCCCGAGCGGTCGCACGACGAGGGCGACCTGACCGGGAGGCCCTTTCCCCTCGGCGACTGGGGCGAGCCGGCGGAGCGCCTCGACGAGCTCTACCGGTGGGTGGAGGCGAACGCGCTGCGCACGGCCGGCTGGTACCTCGCCGACCGGACCTGGAAGCGGCGCGGGGCCCGTGCGCTGCGGGCGGGTACGGCCGCCGGCGTGATCACCGGGGCCTCGCTGCCGCTCGTCGACCTGGCGGGGGCGGTGGACGGCGCCGCGGGGTGGGGCTACCTGGCGCTGCTGCTGGGAGCCGCGTGCGTGGCCTGCGACCGGTACTTCGGGCTCACGTCGGGATGGGTCAGGGACGTGGCCACGGCGCAGGCGGTGCAGCGGCGCCTGGAGGCGTTGCAGTTCGACTGGGCGTCGGAGAGCGTACGGGAGATCCTCGGCCCGGCGGAGGGGACGGCCGGCGAGGCGGCCGAGCGGTGCCTGACCGTGCTGCGGCGGTTCTCGGAGGACGTGGCGGAGCTGGTGCGGTCGGAGACCGCGGACTGGATGACGGAGTTCCGGGCGGGGTACGTGCCCCTGGGAACGCGGCCCGCGGAGGGGGCCGGCACGGCCCGCCCGGACGGCGGGGCGCCGGCCGGGCGGTACACGTTGCCTCCGGGGACGCGGCCGAACATGCCGCGGCAGCGGCCCCCGGAGTCGCCCCGCTGAGGCGGGCGCGGCGGTTTCGTACGGCTAGCTGAAGATGATCATGGAGCCTTGGCCGAGGCTCCGGGTCGCCGCCGCGTGCAGGCCCAGCCAGACGTGGCGTTCGCGGGCGAAGGGACTGTCGTCGTACGGAAGGGCGTCCGCCGGCTCTTCCAGGGTGGTGGGCCGGGCGGGCGGGCGGGGCGGTGACGGCGGGTTCACCGGATCGATGCCTATCGCGGGGGCGACGAATTCCAGCTCGCGCAGCAGGCCCTGGGTGGAGCCCAGCGGGCCGCCGCCGGCCAGGAGTTCCTCGTTGGACAGGGGCGCCGCGTAGTCCACCGGGACGTACGCGCCCGCGTGGTCGTAGTGCCAGACCAGGTGCGACTGCTGGGCCGTCGGTTCGAACATCTCCAGGAGCTGCTCGTAGTCGCCGCCCAGGGCGTCCACCGGCGTCACCTCCAGGCCGCAGATCCGGAGCAGGTACGCGCGGCGCAGGAAGTGCAGGGCGTCGTAGTCGAAGCCCGCCACCGGGGCGACGTCACCCGAGAGGCCCGGCATGTAGGCGAACACGGGAACGGTCGGCAGGCCCGCTTCGGTGAGGGCCTTGTCGTACGACGCGATCTCTTCGGCGAAGGGGTTGTCGGGGCTGTGGCACAGCACATCGACGAGGGGGACCAGCCACAGGTCACAGGCCACGTACGGCTCGCTCTCCACTGGGTTCGTGCGGCAGTCCAGGCAGCGTAGTGCTACCGGGTCGCCGCGCACAGTTCGCGGGTCGCCCCAGTCTGTTCAACCGATGCGGCCGCTCTCGCCACGTTCGCCGCTCTCGAGCCCCTCGGCCCACGCCAGCATCTTCGCGTGGTACGCCCCGATGACCGCCCGCACCGCCTCGACGTCCCCCCGCGTCACCGCGTCCACGACGTCCGAGTGGCCGTTCCACATCCGGGCCCCGAGGTCCGGGTCGCCCCGCAGGTGCGGGACGGAGAAGACCCAGCAGCGCAGCCGCAACTGGTGCAGGAACGTGGAGATGTGCGGGTTCTCGACGAGGACGCCGAGCTCGCGCCAGAAGCGCAGGTCGTACCCGATGAATATGTCCAGGTCCCCGGCGCGGGCCGCCCGCGCCGCCTCGTCCGCCCGGCGTCTTACGGCCATGAGCACGCTGGCCCCCGTCACGCTCCGGCCGCTTTCGGCGAGCTTGCGGAAGATGCCGTCGGCGATCAGGGAACGTGCTTCGACCATGCCCCGGAAGTCCTCCACCGAGATCTCGCGGACGCGGAAGCCGCGGTGCTGGTCGGAGTCGAGCAGGCTCTGCGCCGCCAGGTCGACGAGCGCTTCCCTGACGGGCGTCGCGGAGACCCCGTACTGGTCGGCGATCTGCTTGACGGTGAATTCCTGCCCCGGCCGCAAACGCCCCGCGAGCACCTCGTCACGCAGTGCGTCGGCTATCTGCTGCCGCAGGGTATTGCGGGTCACAGGTCCGCTCGCGGGCATGGCGTCTTTCCCCTTCGTCCGGCTCCGGACACCTTAGGCGGTGCTGCCGGGAGCCTGGGGGAAGGGGCGGCGGCGCCCCCTTCGCGCGCGGGCGGGACGCGCGCGAAGGGGGCGCCGCGGAAGAGGGGCGTGTCAGGCGGTGGTGTGCTCGTCCGCCGCCGACAGGGCGATGTCCAGGGCCGCCAGGCCCTCCTTCGCCTCCGCCTCGGTGACGTTGCACGGCGGGACGACGTGCGTGCGGTTCATGTTGATGAAGGGCCACAGGCCGTTCTTCTTGCAGGCCGCGCCGAACGCCGCCATCGGGGCGTTGGCCTCGCCCGTCGCGTTGTACGGGACGAGCGGTTCACGGGTCTCGCGGTCCTTGACCAGGTCGAGGGCCCAGAACATGCCCGTACCGCGGATCTCGCCGATGCTCGGGTGGCGCTCCGCCAGCTCGCGCAGGCCCGGGGCGATCACCGTCTCGCCGATGCGCGCGGCGTTCTCGACGACGCCCTCCTCCTCCATCACCCGGAGGGTGGCGACGGCGGCCGCGCAGGCCAGCGGGTGGCCGGAGTAGGTGAGGCCGCCGGGGTAGGGGCGCTTCTCGAAGGTCTCGGCGATCTCGGCGGAGATCGCCACGCCGCCCAGCGGCACGTAACCCGAGTTGACGCCCTTCGCGAAGGTCATCAGGTCCGGTACGACGTCGAAGTGCTCGGAGGCGAACCACTTGCCCGTACGGCCGAAGCCCGCCATGACCTCGTCGAGGACGAAGACGATGCCGTACCGGTCGCAGATCTCGCGCACGCCCGCGAGGTAGCCGGGCGGCGGCGTCATGATGCCGGCCGTGCCCGGGATCGTCTCCAGCACGATCGCGGCGATCGCGGCCGGGCCCTCGAAGGCGATGGTGTCTTCGAGGTGCTGGAGCGCGCGGGCGCACTCCTGGGCCTCGGTCTCGGCGTAGAAGGGCGAGCGGTACAGGAACGGCCCCCAGAAGTGCACCGTCCCCGACGTGCCGTTGTCGGAGGCCCAGCGGCGCGGGTCGCCGGTCAGGTTGATCGCGGTGGTCGTACCGCCGTGGTACGAGCGGTAGGCGGCCAGCACCTTGTGGCGGCCCGTGTGCAGACGGGCCATGCGGACGGCGTTCTCGACGGCCTCGGCGCCGCCGTTGGTGAAGAAGATCTTGTCGAGGTCGCCGGGGGTGCGCTCGGCGATGAGGCGTGCGGCCTCGGAGCGCGGTTCGACGGCGAAGGCGGGCGCGAAGGTGGAGAGGGTCGCGGCCTGCTCCTGGATCGCCGCGACGACCTTCGGGTGCTGGTAGCCGATGTTGGTGAAGACGAGGCCGCTGGCGAAGTCGAGGTAGCGGTTGCCTTCGTAGTCCCAGAAGTACGAACCCTCGGCGCCGGCGACGGCGAGCGGATCGATCAGGCCCTGGGCGGACCAGGAGTGGAACACGTGGGCGCGGTCTGCGGCCTTCACGGCCGCGCCGGCCCGGGAATCGACATGAGGGGTCATGGGGCCAGCGTAGAGACGCCCGGATGGAGCACGACATGGCCACCTTGTATGGACTGCGCCACTTTGGTGAGCAGGGTGTCGATGCCCCCGGTCACTTTTGACAGCATGCTGTCCAGTAGGCAGTATGCTGTCATAAGACTTCGGAACCGGGGAGACCGTCATGACAGCCAAGACCGTGCACCTCGCCGTTTACGACACCTTCGCCGACTGGGAGACGGGCCACACCACCGCCCACCTCGCGCAGAACGGCTACACCGTCCGGACCGTCGCCGCGACCACCGGTCCCGTCACGACCATGGGCGGCCTGCGCATCCAGCCCGACCTCACCCTCGACGACGTACGCCCCGAGGACAGCGCCCTGCTCGTCCTCACCGGCGCGAGCCTCTGGACCGAGACAGCAGCCGCCGCCACGGCGGGCTCCGACGGCCTCGCCCCCTTCGCCCGCAAGGCGCGCGCGTTCCTCGACGCGGGCGTGCCGGTCGCCGCGATCTGCGGGGCCACGGCCGGGCTGGCGCGCGAGGGACTGCTCGACGACCGCGCGCACACCGGCGCCGCGTCCTTCTGCCTGGCCGCGACCGGCTACAAGGGCGGCGAGCACTACCGCGAGGCGGACGCCGTCACCGCCGAGGACGGCCTCCTGATCACCGCGGGACCGACCGAGCCGGTCGCGTTCGCGCGCGAGGTCTTCTCCCGCCTCGGTGTGTACGAGGGCGAGAAGCTCGACGCCTGGTACCGGCTGTTCCACGACTCGGACGCGTCGGCCTTCGAGGTGCTGGAGTCGTGAGCGGCGAAAACACCCCGGAGCAGGAACTGCTGAGCCGCACCGCGCTCGGCGTCTTCCGTCTGAACGGCCAGTTCCTCGCCGTCTCCGAGGACCTGGCCCGCCCGGCCGGGCTGACCGCCGCCTGGTGGCAGGTCGTCGGCGCCGTCCTCCACGAGCCCCTGCCCGTCGCCGGGATCGCCCGCGCCATGGGGATCACCCGCCAGAGCGTGCAGCGCATCGCCGACCTCCTCGTGACGAAGGGCCTCGCGGAGTACGCCCCCAACCCCGCCCACCGCCGGGCCAAGCTGCTGCGGCCCACCCCGGCCGGCCGGGACGCCGTACGGAAGATCGAGCCGGGACACACGGCGCTCGCGGCGCGGCTCGGGGCGGAGCTGGGCGAGGAGGGGTTCGCCGAGACGGTGCGGGTGCTGGAGCGGCTCTCCAAGGCGCTGGAAGCGGTCGCGGAGCCCGCGCGCGTCCCGCAACCGTAGGCACCCGGAACCCGTCGTTGTCGTACCGGCGCACTACTCTCGGTCCGTTGGGGGACGTTTCGGGGGAGGGGTGACGCCGTCATGGAGGAGCTGGGTCCGAAAGACCCGCAACAGATCGGCGCCTACCGGCTGTTGGCACGCCTCGGTGCGGGCGGGATGGGGCAGGTCTACCTGGCCCGCTCCGACCGCGGCCGTACGGTCGCGGTCAAGCTGGTACGGCAAGAACTCGCCGAGCAGGAGGAGTTCCGCGCCCGCTTCCGCCAGGAGGTGGCGGCGGCGAGACGGGTCGGGGGGCAGTGGACGGCGCCGGTTCTCGACGCCGACACGGAGGCGGCGATCCCGTGGGTCGCCACGGGGTACGTCGCGGGGCCGGACCTCCAGGCGGTCATTTCCGGGCACGCCGCCGGCCACGGCCCGCTGCCGGAGCGGTCCGTCCACATCCTGGGGGCGGGCCTCGCGCACGCGCTCCGGGACATCCACGCGGCCGGCCTCGTCCACCGCGACCTCAAACCGTCCAACATCCTCATCACCATCGACGGCCCCCGCGTCATCGACTTCGGCATCGCGCGCGCCCTGGAGACGGCCACGACCACCGTCGCCCTGACCAGGGTCGGCGCCCTGGTCGGCTCCCCCGGGTTCATGGCCCCGGAGCAGGTCCGCGGCGAGCCGATCACCCCGGCGTGCGACATCTTCTGCCTGGGCTCGGTCCTGGCGTACGCGGCGACGGGCCGCCTCCCGTTCGGCACGGCCGACAGCGGCGTCCACGCGCTGATGTACCGCATCGCGACCGAACCACCGGCGCTGGGCCGGATCCCGGAGGGCCTCCAGGACCTCGTCCGGGCCTGCCTGCACAAAGACCCCACCGCACGCCCCGCCCTCACCGACATCCTGGAGCGCACCCGGGGCGGCGCCGGCAACGAGCCCTGGCTCCCGGCAACCCTGGTGGCCCACCTCGGCCGCCACGCCACACACCTCCTGGACGTCGAGAACCCGGCCGATCCGGGACCACCCGGAACCCCCGGCCTGCACGCGATGCCGACCGTCGTCACGCCGCCCACCCCGGCACCGCCCACCCCGTACGCCCGGCCCCAGCCGCACCACACGCCGCCGCGTCCCCCGCACCCCGCACCCCCGCCGCACCCCACCCCGCCCGGCGGCTACGGCCACCCCGCGCCGCAGTACGCCTACCAGCCGCCGCCCCCCGAGCCACCGCCCCGCAGCGGGCGTGCGACCGCCGCGCTGATCGCCGTGGCGCTGGTCGTCGCGCTCGGCGCGGGTGGTTCCGTGTACACCTTCATGAACACGGGAAACGAAGAACAGCACACCTCCCACCAGGACACCCGCACCAAAAGCCCCGCCCCGTCCACGCAGAGGGAAAAGACACCCGCCCCCTCGCCCACCTCCACCGCCCCCCAGGACGGCTCCATACCCGCCGGATACCTCGGCACCTGGATCAGCGGCCTCGACAGCGAAGCGGGGCACAGCACACGGCGCCTCGTCATCCGGCAGGGAAAGGCGGGCGCCCCCGTCCTCTCCCTCACCGCGGACGGCCCGGCCGAGGGCGGCGGCACCTACCACTGCGTCTTCGAGGCGGACCTGGCCGCCGACCCGAGCGACGGCTCGCCCCTGCGGATCGGCCCGTCCCGCGTCACCACCGGCGAGCCGATGAGCTCCTGCACGCCGGGCGCCGCGACCGAGGTGACGCTGCTCCCCGACGGCCGGCTCCGCCGGGTGAACACCGCCGGCGGCGAGTCCCTCACGTACACGAGATCAGACTGACGAAGCCCCGCGCCACCCGGACACGGCGCGGGGCCCCGGCGTGTTCCCACACCGGGGCCCCGCGTCGTACCGCTCGTTCCGTCGGGTCAGATGAACGAGTTGATCTCGATCGTCTCGGTGCGGCCGGGACCGACACCGATCGCCGAGATCGGCGCGCCCGACATCTCCTCCAGCGCCTTCACGTACGCCTTCGCGTTCTTCGGAAGCTCGTCGAAGGTCTTCGCCTTCGAGATGTCCTCGGACCAGCCGGGGAAGTTCTCGTACACCGGCTTCGCGTGGTGGAAGTCGGTCTGGCTGTACGGGAGCTCCTCGACGCGCTTGCCGTCGATCTCGTACGCCACGCACACCGGGATCTGCTCCCAGCCGGTCAGCACGTCCAGCTTCGTGAGGAAGAAGTCCGTCAGACCGTTGACCCGCGTCGCGTACCGCGCGATCGGGGCGTCGAACCAGCCGCAGCGGCGGTCGCGGCCGGTGGTGACACCGCGCTCGCCACCGATGCGGCGCAGCGCCTCGCCGTCCTCGTCGAACAGCTCCGTCGGGAACGGACCGGCGCCGACGCGCGTGGTGTACGCCTTGAGGATGCCGATGACGCGGCTGATCTTCGTCGGCCCCACGCCGGTACCCGTGCAGGCGCCGCCCGCGGTCGGGTTCGACGACGTCACGAAGGGGTACGTGCCGTGGTCGACGTCGAGCAGCGTGCCCTGACCGCCCTCGAAGAGGACGACCTTGTCCTCGTCGAGCGCGTTGTTGAGGATGAGCGTCGTGTCGGCGACGTACTGCTTGATGTTCTCGCCGTGCGTCAGCAGCTCCTCGACGATCTGCCCGGCCTCGATCGCGCGGCGGTTGTACAACTTCGTGAGCAGCTGGTTCTTGATCTCCAGAGCCGCCTCGACCTTCTGGGTGAGGATCGACTCGTCGTAGAGGTCCTGCACGCGGATGCCGGTGCGGTTGATCTTGTCCGCGTACGTCGGGCCGATGCCGCGGCCCGTGGTGCCGATCTTGCGCTTGCCGAGGAAGCGTTCCGTCACCTTGTCGACCGTGACGTTGTACGTCGTGATGACGTGGGCGTTGCCGCTGATCAGGAGCTTGGACGTGTCGACGCCTCGCTCGTTCAGACCGCTCAGCTCGGAGAGCAGGACCGACGGGTCGATGACGACGCCGTTACCGATGACCGGCGTGCACTCAGGCGAGAGGATTCCGGAAGGGAGGAGATGCAGCGCATACTTCTGGTCGCCGACGACGACCGTGTGGCCGGCGTTGTTGCCGCCCTGATAGCGCACTACATAATCAACGGATCCACCGAGCAGGTCGGTGGCCTTTCCCTTGCCTTCGTCACCCCACTGAGCACCGAGCAGCACAAGTGCGGGCACAGGCGTACACCCCTTCCGGGCGGGGCATGTCCAAGGTCAGGGGGCGTACGTACGGCGTACACCCGATACTGAGCCGTCGGACCGGTTGCCCCGGAATAGACGAAGCCCCTGGCGCAATAGCGCAAGGGGCTCTTGCACAAAGATGCTACCCGAGGAAGGACCGAGGTGTCGGCTCCGGAGCCCGCCGCGCGCATCGCGCATCCGCTGCTGGTGGTCATCGACCCGGTCGCCCGGCGCACGGACGGCGAGTCCGTGCGTATCGCGAAGGACGTCCTGTGCGCCGGTGCCGACGTCAGGATCTGCCTTCCCGAGGGGCCGGAGGAGTTCGCGCGGGCCCTGGCGCGGCGGGGCGGCCGCCGCCCCGTGGTCGTCGGCGACGACCGGGCGCTGCTGCGCGCGGTGGCGCTGCTGCACCGGGAGAGGGACCTCGGCGACGGCGCGCTCGCACTCGTCCCCGTGGGGGCCTCGGTGGACCTCGCGCATGCGCTGGGGGTGCCGAAGGGGGCGGTGGCGGCGGCCCGTGCGGTCCTGGAAGGGGCGGTGCGCCGGCTGGATCTGCTGGTGGACGACAGCGACGGGGTGGTGCTGGGCGATCTGCGGATCCCGGCCGCGCCGTCGCCCGTCGCCTCCGCCGTGTCCGTCTGGGGGGTGTGCCGTTCGCTGGTACGCGCGCTGGCGCGGCCCGCGCCGCGGCCCGCGCCACCCCTCGCCCGTACGTACCGGCTGCGCGTCGAGGCGGACGGGGTCCTGCTGAACGACCTGGACCGGCCGGTCGAGGACGTCTCGCTGTGCTCGCGCGGCGGCCGCGCCGAGGTGGTGATCCGCCCGCAGGGCGGGGAGCAGGTGCGGGTGGAGGCGCTCGCGGTGACGGTGTCGGGGGCGGACTTCCGCTACCGGGCCGACGCGCTGGTGTCGGGCCCGGTCCGGCGGCGGACGTGGACGGTGCGGCCGGGGGCGTGGTCGCTGCTGCTGCCGGCCTGACGGCGGTGGCGGCCTGGGCGGCGGTGGCGGCCTGGGCGGCGGCGGTGCTGGTGGTGGGCGGTGGTGCTGGTGGTGGTGGGCGGTGGTGGTGGGCGGAGGTGCTGGTGGTGGGCGGAGCTCGCGGGGTCTGCGCCGCCGCGGCCTGCCGGCCTGACCGGCTCCCCCGTCCCCCGGCTCCCCCGTCCCCGATCCCCGTCCCCGCGATCGCCGCAACGGGTCAGAGCTCGACGCGCAGCTCCCGCAGCCCCCGGATGACGTACCCCGGCTTCCACTCCGGCTCCGCCGCGAGCCGCATCGCGGGAGCACGGCGCAGCAACTCACCGAACGATGCGGCCAGTTCGAGCCGGGCCAGCGGTGCGCCCAGGCAGTAGTGGATGCCCGCGCCGAACGAGACGTGCGGATTGCCGGCGCGGGAGAGGTCCAGGGCTTCGGGGCGGTCGAAGGCCGCCGGATCCCGGTTCGCCGAGCCGAAGAGCAGCGCCACTTCCGCGCCACGCGGAATGACCGTCCCACCGACCTCGATGTCGTCGAGCACCCACCGTTCGAAGAGCTGCAACGGCGTGTCGTACCGCATCAGTTCCTCCACGGCGGTGGGGAGCAGCCCGTGGTCCGCGCGCAGCGCGGCCAGCCGCTCCGGATGGCGCAGCAGCGTCCACCAGCCGTTGGCCGTCGTGTTCACCGTCGCCTCGTGCCCCGCGTTCAGCAGCAGCACGCACGTCGAGATCATCTCCTGCTCGCCGAGCCGGCCGCCGTCCTCGTCGTCGTGCGCGGCGATCAGCGCCGAGACGAGGTCGGGGCCCGGGTCCTTGCGGCGTACGGCGATCAGCTCCCGCAGGTACGCCGAGAATTCGACCGATGCCCGGACCGCCCGCCGGGCCGTCTCCTCCGTCGGGTTCAGCTCGTACATCCCGCAGATGTCCGCCGACCAGGGCCGCAGGAGGGAGCGGTCCGGCTCCGGGATGCCGAGCATCTCCGCGATGACGGCGACCGGCAGCGGTTCGGCGACGGCGGACAGCAGGTCCCCGCCGCCCTCCGCGACGAACGCCCCGGCCAGCTCCGCCGCCAGCCGCCGCACGGTGGGCGCCAGCCGTTCCACCGTGCGCGGGGTGAACGCCTTGGAGACCAGGCGCCGGATCCGGGTGTGGTCCGGGGCTTCGAGGTCCAGCAGCCCGTGGTCGTTGAGCGCGTGGAACGGCTCGTGCCCGGACGGCGGCGGCGTACGGCCGAACTCCTCGTGCGTGAAGCGGTGGAGGTACGTACGGCCGAGGCGGCGGTCGCGCAGGAGGGCGGAGACGTCGGCGTGGTGCGGGACCAGCCACTGCCGCGTCGGCTCGTACCAGTGGGCGCGGCCGCCGGCGCGCAGCTCGGCGTAGGCGGGGTAGGGGTCGGCGACGAAGGAGGGCGACGAGGGGTCGAACGTCTCTGCCATGGACCGACGCTAGCCGCCCGCTACCCCGGTGTCACCAGCCGCGCCTCGTACGCGAACACCGCCGCCTGGGTGCGGTCCCGCAGGCCCAGCTTCACCAGGACGCGGCTCACGTGCGTCTTGATCGTGGACTCGGCGACCACCAGGTGCGACGCGATCTCCGCGTTCGACAGGCCCTGGGCGATCAGGACCAGGACCTCCGTCTCGCGTTCCGTCAGCTCGCCGAACTGTGCGAGCGCGGGCGGGCGCGGAGCCTCCGCCAGTTTCGAGAACTCCGAGATCAGACGCTTGGTGACCGTCGGGGCCAGCAGCGCCTCCCCGGCCGCCACCACCCGCACCCCCTCGGCCAGCTGGCGCGCCGAGGCGTCCTTGAGGAGGAAACCGGACGCGCCGGCCCGCAGCGCCTGGTAGACGTACTCGTCCAGGTCGAACGTCGTCAGGACCAGCACCTTCGCGTCCGCGTCGGCGGCGACGATCTCGCGCGTCGCGTCGATGCCGTTCAGCTCCGGCATGCGGATGTCCATCAGGACGACGTCCGGCCGCAACGCGGCGACCTGCGCGATCGCCTCGCGGCCGTTCACCGCCTCGCCGACGACCTCGATCTCCGGCATCGCGTTCAGCAGGACCGTGAAGCCCTCGCGGACCATGATCTGGTCGTCGACGATCAGTACGCGGATGTCGCGGGCGGTCATGCGGCCGGCTCCGGCGCGGCCTCGGCCGGGGCCGGTGCCACCGGGACGAAGACCGCGACCTCGTAGCCGCCGTCCCCCGTCTCCTGCGCCGTCATCTCCCCGTTCAGCATCGACACCCGCTCCCGCATCCCCGTGATCCCGTGCCCGGCCCCGGGCGACGGCTTGACCAGCCCCCGCGGCGGCGTGTTCACGATCCGCAGCCCCAGGCCCCCCAGCACGTACGACACCTCCACCTTCGCCGTCGCACCCGGCGCGTGGCGCAGGGCGTTGCTCAGCGCCTCCTGGACGATCCGGTACGCCGAGAGCTCGACGCCCGGCGGCAGTTCGCGCACCGCGCCCGTCACCGTCCTGTCCACCGTCAGGCCCGCGTCCCGGACGTTGGCGAACAGCCCCTCGAGCTCGGCCAGCGTCGGCTGCGGGGCGTCCGGCGCCTCGTAGTCCTCCGCCCGTACGACGCCGAGCACGCGCCGCAGCTCGGTCAGCGCCGCCACCGCGTTCTCGCGGATCGTCACGAAGGCCTGCTCCAGCTCGGGCGGCGGGTTCTCGACCCGGTACGGGGCGGCCTCCGCCTGGATCGCGACCACCGACATGTGGTGCGCGACGACGTCGTGCAGTTCGCGGGCGATCGTCGTCCGCTCCTCCAGCAGAGTGCGCCGGTCGCGCTCCACGGCGGTGACGGTCCTCTGGACGGTGACCTCCTCCTTCGCCTCCCGGCGGACGTGCAGCACGGTGACGACGAGCAGCGCGAGGAGGGAGACGAAAGCCATCGCCCCGGTGTCGTCGGAGTACCCGTAGCTGTTGGCCGACACCATGAGCCCGAAGACCAGCGTCAGGGTCCACATCCAGCCCGCCGTGCGCGGCCGGGTCCTGGCCGCCACCACCACCATCACCACCAGGTGCCCGACGAAGGCGCTCTCGGTCCACGGATACGTGACGCCGTAGCCGCCGCTCGCCAGGCCGGCCGATACCAGCGTGGCCGCGAGCGACAGCCACCACGCCAGGACCGGGCGGAACAGGGTCAGCGCCACCGGCACGGCCGACACGGCGCCTATCAGCAGCATCCCGGCCCCCGAGAACCGGCCGTTCGCCCCGATCGTGGTCGCCGACAGAACGGTCAGCAGGGCCAGGCCCAGCACCACCGCGTGCGGCGTCCACTGCCCGTACTCCCTCACCCGGGTCGGCAGCTTGCGGGCGAAAGGACGGTCCACGCGCATCCGTGGCAGCGGACGGTAGGCCAGCATCCCCTCGATCAGGTCTTCGCGGAGGCCACTCAGCGCCCCCATCGCCAGGCGGAGCTCGGGGCTGCGGTTCTCGGTTTCGGTCACGTACGAAACGGTAGGCGCCCGGACGGCCGCGGGCGTCCGCCCCCGTGGGGATCCTCCCGCGTCCGTCCCAGATACTACGCGCCCTCCCTCAGCCACGCGCCCGGAAGGCGTCCGCGTGCTCCGCCGCCCACTGCGCGAAGGTGCGCGCCGGGCGCCCGGTGACCCGCTCGACCGTGTCGACGACGGTGCGGCCCTCCGGCGGGGTGTTCCCGTACACGTCCAGCAGGAAGGCGACGGTCTCCGGATCCACACCCGCCCGCCGCCACCGCTCGGCCGCCTGCGCCGCGCTCAGCCCGGTCAGGCCGATCTCCCGGCCGCGCGCCGCCGCCAGGGTCCGCACCTTGTCGCGGACGGTCAGCGTCTCGGGTCCGGTGATCATGTACGTGCGCCCCGCGTGCCCGTCCTCGGTGAGCGCCACCGCCGCGACCGCGCCGATGTCGGCCTCGTGGACCATCGCGCTGACCCGGTCGACGAAGGGCTCCGCCACCTCGTCCTCCGCACGGACCCCCTCCGCCCACTCCAGCGTGTTGGCCATGAACTCGACCGGCACGACCAGGGTCCAGTCCACGTCCCCGGCCTCCACCGCGTCCTGGAGCGGGGTCGGGCCGCCCCCGTTGAGGACCGTGACGCGCCGCACGCCCGCCTTCGCCGCCAGTGCGACGATCTCGCCTCCCGTGGTCAGCGGCGCGAAGTACGCTCCCCCGAACGTGATCAGGTGCAGGCCCGTGACGCCCTCCAGCGCGGGGACCAGCGTCTGGGGGTCGGTCAGGTCTCCGCGTACGGTCTCGACCCCGGCCGGGAGGTCCGCCTTCGCCGGGTCACGGGTCAGCGCCCGCACCCGCTCGCCCCTGCGGAGCAGCTCGGCGACCACCTGGCGGCCCACGGTCCCGGTCGCTCCGGTCACGAGAAACGTCATTACAGGCTCCCTGGCTCGGCTTGTTCCGCCACCGTAGGAACCCTTGCGGACAGATCCGGTCCGCAAAGAGCGGCGCGACCGGTGCTCAGTACGCGAGCTGCTCGATCTCCTCCGCGACCACCGCGCACGCGTCCGCCGCCGGGTCGATCAGCGGGAAGTGCCCGACGTCCTCCAGCAGGGTCAGCCAGACCGGCTCGCCCGCCTTCGCCGCCGCGTCGGTGTAGGCCTCGGCGACCGCCTGCGGCACGACGGTGTCGGTGCGGCCCTGCACCAGGACCGTGGCGATACCGGTCGGCAGCAGCGCGGCCGGATCGGCGTACCGCCTGCGCTCGTCGAAGTGCTCCTTGCCGCCCACGAGTTCGACGGCCGCCCCCGCGCACACGTCCAGCTCGTGCGCGGCCCCGAAGTCCGCGATCGGCGCGAGCGCGACGACGCCGCGCAGCGCGGGCGCCGCCGGCAGGTGCCACGGCGCGTCGGGGGGCAGTACGTGCCGGGCGGCCGCCCACAGCGCGAGGTGACCGCCGGCCGAGTGGCCCGTGAGGACGGTGCGCCGGAGGTCGGCGCCGGGCAGGGCCTCCCGTACGAGACCGGGCAGCAGGTCCATCGCCGCGGCCACGTCGTCGAACGTCTCCGGCCAGCGCCCCGCCACCGGGCCTTCCCCGTGCTGCCGGGGCAGTTCCCTGCCCCGGCGGTACTCGACGTTGGCGACGGCGAAGCCCCGGCGGGCCAGGAAGTCCGCGAACGGCGTGATGTGCTGCCGGTCGTACCGGGCCCGCCAGGCGCCGCCGTGCAGGACGACGACCAGCGGGGCCCGCTCCCGGCCGTCGCGCGGCGCGTAGAAGTCGACCACCTGATCGGGGTGCTCGCCGTACGCGGCGGTCGCGTCGGGCGCGACCGCCGGGTGGGAGAAAGCCGATTCCGCCTCGACAGCGTCCCGTTCGGCTGAGGGGTCCGGCATGCGGGGACCAACCCTTCCGTGCGTACAGCCCATTGATCCAGGTGTCGGGACGCTACCAGCCCTCAGGCCTGCACTTCTCCCAGGTCTTCGCCCGCGACGTGACGCGGAACCTGCCCCGGGACCCGGCCCGTGTCCTGACGCAGGACCCGGCCCAGCACCCGCGCCGCCCGCTCCGCGTCCGCGAAGCCGACGTACAGCGGGGTGAAGCCGAAGCGCAGCACGTCGGGGCGGCGGAAGTCGCCCACCACGCCCCGCGCGATCAGCTCCCGCATGACCTCGCCCGCGTCGGCGCCCCCCGCACCGCCCTCGCACCGCAGCGAGACCTGGCTGCCGCGCTCGTGGTGCGGGACGGGGGTCACCGAAGCGACCAGCCCGTCGGGCACGTACCGGTCCACGCACTCCAGGAAGAAGTCCGTCAGAGCGAGTGACTTCTCGCGCACGTCCTCGACGGTGACGCCCTCCCACACGTCGAGCGCGGCCTCCAGCGCCAGCATCGACAGGATGTCGGGGGTACCGACCCGGCCCCGCGCCGCACCGTCCGCCGGGGCGTAGCCGGGCGTCATGCCGAAGGGGTCGGCGTGCGAGTGCCAGCCCGGCAGCGGGGAGTCGAAGGCGGCCTGGTGGCGCTGCGCGACGTACAGGTAGGCGGGGGCGCCGGGACCGCCGTTGAGGTACTTGTACGTGCAGCCGACCGCGAAGTCGACGCCGTGCGCGTCGAGCCCGACCGGCAGCGCGCCCGCGCTGTGGCACAGGTCCCAGACCGTCAGGGCCCCGGCCGCGTGGGCGGCGGCGGTGAGTCCCGGCAGGTCCTGGAGGCGGCCCGTGCGGTAGTCGACGTGGTTGACGAGGGCCACGGCGGTGCGCGGGCCGAGTGCGGCCGCGAGGTCCTCGGGGGCGACGGGGACGACCCGGCGGCCCGTCATCCGGGCCGCGGACTCGGCGATGTAGCCGTCCGTGGGGAAGGTCGAGGCGTCGACGAGGACCTCGTCCCTGGACTCCGGCGTCAGCCGGACCGCGCCCACCACCGCCTTGAAGACGTTGACGCTCGTGGAGTCGCCTGCCACGACCTGGCCCGCCGCAGCGCCGACGAGCGGGGCTATCCGGTCGCCGATCCGCTCGGGCGCGGTCCACCAGCCGCTCTCGTCCCAGGAGCGGATGCGCATCTCGCCCCACTGACGGGTGATGACGTCGGCCATCCGCTCCGGCACGTGGCGCGGCAGCGCGCCCAGCGAGTTGCCGTCCAGGTAGATGCCCTCGTCGTCGAGCGCGAACAGCTCGCGGTGCTTGGCGAGGCCGTCGGCGGAGTCGAGCGCGGCGGCCCGCTCCTGGAGGTCCGGGGAGTCCGGGAAACCGGGGGAATCAGACATGGCTGCGGGCCGTCCAGAGTTCGGGGAAGACGTTCTTCGTGGCGCGCTTCTCCAGCCAGGCCACACCGGCGGAGCCGCCGGTGCCGACCTTGGAGCCCATGGCGCGCCGGGTCGCGACGAGGTGGTCGTTGCGCCACCGCCAGACCAGCTCGCCGACATCGGTCAGCAGCTCGCCCAGGCGCACCAGTTCGGCGTTCTGGTCGCCCTGGTAGAGCTCGGTCCAGACCGCTTCGACCTCGGGCGAGGGCTCGTACTTCTGCGACAGGTCGCGGTTGAGCACGGAGTCCGGCACCGGCAGACCGCGCCGGGCGAGCAGCCGCAGCACCTCGTCGTACAGGCTCGGCTCGTGCAGCGCCTTCTCCAGCTCGGCGTGCACGCGCGGGGCGCCGCGGTGCGGGACGAGCATCGAGGCGGACTTGTCGCCGAGCAGGAACTCCATCCGGCGGTACATCGCGGACTGGAATCCGGAGCCCTCGCCGAGCGCGCTGCGGTACGAGTTGAACTGGGCGGGGGTGAGGTGGGCGAGCGGCCGCCAGGAGGCGTTGAGGGCCTCCAGTTCGCGCAGGGAGCGCTTGAGCGCGTCCGTCGCGGCCTGCAGGTCGTCCTGTCCGAGCGCCTTCGCCGCGGTTTCCCACTCGTGGACGATGACGGTGAACCACAACTCCATGACCTGGGTCGTCACCAGGAAGACCATCTCTCCGGGGTCGTCGGAGAGGGGGTGCTGGAGGTGGGTGAGGACGTCCGCCCGGACGTAGTCCTCGTAGGGGGTGGTGCCCGCGAAATCGAGGTTCGGGGTGTCCGAACCTGCCGCCTGGGCATCGGGGGTGTGCGACATCGCTGTCTCCTCGACACGAACTTCCAGGTAGCGGTCCGCCCCTTCCTTGTGGCTACGGAGCCCCGGTCCCTTCCCGGCATCATAAGACGTGTCCGCGGAACACGGGAGGCCCGCGCCTGACGGCACGGGCCTCCACGGCTGTCGCCCCTGGTCGGCCCAGGGGGCGGCCGGGGGTGTCGGCCGGGGGTTCAGCCGAGGGTGTCGGCCGCCGCCGGGGACGAGTCCCGCAGGAACGTCGAGCAGCGCTCGTACTCCTCCTGCTCACCGATCGACTGCGCGGCGCGGGCGAGCCCGTGCAGCGCGCGCAGGAAGCCGCGGTTCGGCTCGTGGTCCCACGGCACGGGGCCGTGGCCCTTCCAGCCGGCGCGGCGCAGCGCGTCGAGGCCGCGGTGGTAGCCGGTGCGGGCGTAGGCGTACGACTCGACGACCCGGCCGTTCTCGAACGCCTCGTCGGCGAGCTGCGCCCAGGCGAGCGAGGACGCGGGGTACTTCGCGGCGACGTCGGACGGCGCCGTGCCGTTCGCGAGCAGCTCGCGCGGCTCCGGGTCGTCGGGCAGGTGGGTCGGGGGCGGTCCCCCGAGCAGGTCTTGGTGAATGGCCATGGGCCCCAGTCTGCCTGGCGCGCGGCGCGGTCGCCGCCGCCGGGGGCGCGGGCCGCCGCGCCGAGCGCCCTCCGGGCGTGCCCCCGGCCGGCACTCCTCCCCGAGGGGGGCCGGGCCCGGCGCCCCTCGGGGAGGAGTGCCGGGCCCGGCGCGTGTACGGACGTACGGGCTGCGTGGCGCGGACGCCGCGCGACACGAGCGTGCCTGCTTGAGCTCCGTGCCGCTCGTGGCTACTTGAGCTTCGTGCCCGTGGAGCGCAGGTTCGCGCACGCCTCGGTGACGCGCGCGGCCATCGACGCCTCGGCCAGCTTGCCCCAGGTGCGCGGGTCGTACGTCTTCTTCGAGCCGACCTCGCCGTCGACCTTCAGGACGCCGTCGTAGTTCTTGAACATGTGGTCCGCGATCGGGCGGGTGAAGGCGTACTGGGTGTCGGTGTCGAGGTTCATCTTCACGACGCCGTTCTCCAGCGCGGTGGCGATCTCCTCGGCCGTGGAGCCGGAGCCGCCGTGGAAGACGAAGTCGAACGGGGACGTCTTGCCGTACTTCTCGCCCACGCCCTCCTGGAGGTCCTTCAGCAGCTCGGGACGGAGCACGACGTTGCCCGGCTTGTAGACGCCGTGCACGTTGCCGAACGAGGCGGCCAGCAGGTAGCGGCCCTTCTCGCCCAGGCCCAGCGCCTCGGCGGTGCGCAGCGCGTCGTCGACGGTCGTGTAGAGCTCGTCGTTGATCTCGTGGGTGACGCCGTCCTCCTCGCCGCCGGTCGGGGTGATCTCGACCTCGAGGATGATCTTCGCGGCGGCGGCCTTCGCGAGCAGCTCCTGGCCGATGGCCAGGTTGTCGGCGAGGGTCTCGGCGGAGCCGTCCCACATGTGCGACTGGAAGAGCGGGTCCAGGCCCCTGGCGACGCGCTCGGCCGACACGTCGATCAGGGGACGTACGTACGTGTCCAGCTTGTCCTTGGGGCAGTGGTCCGTGTGCAGCGCGATCGTCACCGGGTACTTCGCGGCGACGATGTGCGCGAACTCGGCCAGCGCGACGGCGCCGGACACCATGTCCTTGGAGTACTGGCCGCCCAGGAACTCGGCGCCACCGGTGGAGATCTGGATGATGCCGTCGCTCTCGGCCTCCGCGAATCCGCGCAGTGCCGCGTGCAAGGTCTGGGTCGAGGTCACGTTGATGGCCGGGTAGGCGAACTTGCCTGCCTTCGCCCGGTCGAGCATCTCGTTGTAGACCTCGGGGGTTGCGATGGGCATCTGTCCGCTCCTTATGACGTGCGGGTGTGTGGTGCTGGGCCCTGACCTGGGGGCGACGTCATCGTCGCCCCCATCTTTCCAGACTCTCGCCCCGGCTCCACCCTGCGTACGGTCCGGACATGCGCGAAGGGCGGACCGTTTCACATGAAACAATCCGCCCTCGGTCGAACGCGCAGGTCAGGATGGGCGCGGGTGCGGTTACGCGAGCCCGAGCTCGTCCAGCGAGTAGGCGTTGATGTACGGAAGGCCCGCCTCCGCGATCTTCGGGGCCGCGCCCCGCTCCACGATCACCGCGACGCCGACGACCTCGCCGCCCGCCTCGCGGACCGCCTCGACGGCGGTCAGCGGCGAGCCGCCGGTGGTCGAGACGTCCTCGACGACCAGGCAGCGGCGGCCCTTGACGTCCGTGCCCTCGATGCGGCGCTGCATGCCGTGGGCCTTGCCCGCCTTGCGTACGACGAAGGCGTCGAGCCGCTGCCCGCGCGCGTGCGACGCGTGCAGCATGGAGGTGGCCACCGGGTCGGCGCCCAGCGTCAGACCGCCCACGCAGTCGTAGTCCAGCTCGGCGGTGGCGTCGAGCATCACCTGGCCGACCATCGGCGCGGCCTCGCCGTCCAGCGTGATCCGGCGCAGGTCGATGTACCAGTCGGCCTCGATCCCCGAAGACAGGGTCACCTTGCCGTGCACCACGGCCTTGTCCTTGATCTGCTGGAGCAGCTCACCACGTACGTCAGTCATGCCCATGAGCTTAAAGCCGCCGTCGCCGCCGCCGCGTCACAGCCGCCGCCAGGTCCAGGTGGTCTCGGTCTCCAGCGGCTCGATGGGCGTCACGTACCGCGGCATCGTGTTGATCCCGTTCGGCGGCCCGGTCTGCGGCTCCACGCACACCGCTTCGGCCTGCTCGTCGTAGACGACGACCCACTCGGCACGGCTGGTCACCTTCAGCTCCAGCTGCCCCGGCCAGGTGAGCGTGACGTCCACGCCGTCCGGCATCCCGAAGCAGTCGTCCCACGGACCGGGCCGGGGCTCGGTCCGCCGCCCGGTGGGGAGGTGGTCGTCGCCGCGCTCCTCCTGCCAGGCGGGGGTGAAATCGATCCGCACGTCCTCCCCACCGAGGTTGCGGAGGAACCAGGGGTGCCAGCCGGCCTGCGCCGGGAAGGAGTCGCTGTACGTCTCGATCCCCATCGTCAGGGTGAGGGAGTCCCCGGTCAGCCCGAAGGCCTGGGTGACCCGGCCCTGGTACGGCCACGGTTCGGCCAGGTCGTACGTGAACGCGGCCTCGCTCTTCTCGGCGCGGGCCGTGTGCCAGGCGGTGTCCCGGCCCGTGCCGTGGATCGCGTGGGGCGGGGAGTTGAGGGGCATCTGGTGCGGGGTCGCGCCGCTGAGGAACCTGCCGTGGCCGATGCGCCCGCACCACGGCACCATCGGGAAGCAGCCGTACCGCTCCCCCTGCCGCAGCAGCTCGGTCCCGCCGATGCGCAGGCCGGTGATGCGGCAGCCGTTGTCCGGGGCGATGGTCAGCTCGGCGTCGCCCGCCGCCAGTCGCGTCTCTTGGGTGCTCACGTTCCCGACCCTAAGGTCTGCCGCCCGGCGGGGCGTGCACGACGGCGTTGTTCCCCCGCGTTCTTTCGTGCTCCCCGCCTTCTCCCGTGCTCCCCGCGGCCGGGGCTCAGCGTCTGCGCCGCAGCACCCGTCCCACCACGACCGCCGAGGCCAGCGCGAGCGCGGCGGCGGGGGCGATCCAGCGCAGGGTGTCGGTCGTCGACGTCGACTGCGGGGCGGGGACCGGGGCGTAGCGCCCGCGCGGCGGCGCGTGGTCGACCTCCTCCGCACTGCGGCCGATCATGGTGCGGCGCGCATGCGCCGCCTCGGCCGGCGGCTCCGGCGGGGAGGGCACTCCGGGCACGTCCGCCAGGCCGGGCACGTCAGCCACATCGGGTACGTCAGGCACGTCGGCCAGCGGATCCAGCGACGGCGGCGGCACCTCGGTCTCGAAGACCGACGGCCGCGGCTCGCCGCTCCCTTCGGCGTCGACCTCGGCGTCGGCGACGACCTCGGCGTCGGCCGCCGTGCGTGCGTCCGCCCGCGTGTCACCGGCCGGGGTCTCCGCCAGGCGGGTGGTGAAGCGGTCCAGCAGGCGGTGGGACGCGGACAGCGTCGCCGGCGCGTCGAGCTCCGCGATACGGCCCTCGCCGCTCGCCGTGCCCGTGTACGTCACCGTCGTACCGCCGCCGGCCTCTCTCAGGCGTACCGTCAGCACCACCTTGACCGACCCCGTGCCGCGGGCCTCCGTGCCCCGGCCCTCGACGGTGAAGGTGCCGTCCGGGCGGCCGGTGACGCGCAGGGTCCCCCGGTACGTGATCGTGTGGCCGTCGATGCGGACCCTCAGCCGTCCGGTGAGCGGACCGGACGCCTCGTCGGCGTCCTGCTGGAGGCCGGGCACGCAGCGCGCGACCAGGGCGGGGTCCCCCAGCGCGTGTCGCAGGGCCTCTGCCGGAACCGGAACGAACACCTCATGCTCCATGGGACCCGAGCCTACTCACGCATGCCCGCCCCGCACCCGTCCCGGTGAGGAATCCGTGCCGGGAATCCGCACAGGTGATCCGACGGGTACCACGGGCGGTCAGTGCGCGTACCGCGGATGCACCAGCGTCGACGCCACCACTCCCGGCACCCGCGCCTCCTGTGCCGACCGCTCCCCGGCCCGCAGCACCGCCGGTGTCAGCGACCGCAGCCGGGGGGCGCCGGCCGCGAGGCCGAGGGCGGGGCGCGCGTCCCGCGCGGCGAGTACGAAGCCCCAGTCGTGCGGGGCCACCGCCGTGCCCGGGTCGCGGTCGGGGCCCGCGACGAAGCCGGAGAGGCGGCCGGTCGTACGGTACGGGCGCGTCCGCAGCCCCGCGGCCCGCAGCGTCGCGTCGACCGTCCAGTAGACGCGCGGCCGGGTCGCCAGCGGCCCCGCGTGGACGGCCATCCGTCCGCCGTCCGCCAGGACGCGTGACGCCAGCCCGAAGAACTCCTGGGAGTACAGCTTCGTGCTCGGTGTGATGCCGGGGTCGGGCAGGTCCGAGATGACCACGTCGTACGGCCGCCGGCCCTGCCCTCCGTCCCGCAGCCAGGTGAAGGCGTCGGCGGTCTCGACCCGCAGCCGCGGATCCCGGTGGGCTCCCCCGTTCAGCGCCGACAGGGCGGGGTCGTCACGGGCCAGTTCGACGAGGTCCGGGTCCAGCTCCACCACCGTGAGCGACTCCACGTCCGGGTAGCGCAGCACCTCCCGCGCCGCCAGCCCGTCACCGCCGCCCAGGATCACCACGCGCGCGTGGCGTCCGCGCATCGCGGGGTGGACCAGCGCCTCGTGGTACCGGTGCTCGTCGCGGCCGCTGACCCGCAGCCGCCCGTCGAGGAAGACGTCGAGCCGCCCGTCCGGACCGCCGGTGACGACGATCTCCTGCACGCCGGTCTGCACGGCGACCCGCACCCCTTCCCCGTACACCGCCCGCCGCGCCGCCCGCTCGAAGTCGTCGACGAGGGCCGTCGCGGTGGCGAGCAGCGCCAGCACCAGCACGTTCGCGACGACCAGCAGACAGCGCTCACGCCGCGTCAGTTCGTGCCGGAAGAGCCACAGGACCAGCGCCCCGCCCGCCACCGTGTTGACCGCCCCGGTCAGCAGCGCCCCGGTCAGCTGACCGAACAGCGGCAGCAGGAGGAACGGGAAGGCGAGGCCGCCGACCAGCGCCCCGACATAGTCCGCGGCGAAGAGGTCCGCCACGTCGCCGCTCGTGTCCCGGCCCTCCCCGCGCCGGGCCATGCGCTGGATCAGCGTCATCAGCAGCGGGATCTCGGCGCCGATGAGCACCCCGATGGCCAGCGAGAAGCCGACCAGCGCGTACCGCGCCCCGCCGAACCAGGCGAACGTCGTGTAGAGCACCAGCGCCGAGGTGCCGCCGACCAGGGCCAGTGCGGCCTCCACCAGGCCGAACCCGACCGCGGCACGGCACCGCAGCCGCTTGGCGAGCAGCGAGCCGATGCCCATCGCGAAGACCATCACCGAGAGCACGACGGACGCCTGGGTGACGGAGTCCCCGATCAAGTACGAAGCGAGGGCGACCAGTTCGAGTTCGTACACGAGGCCGCACGCGGCGCAGACGAAGACCGCGCCGAGCACCAGGAAACGGCCGGTCCGCGGACGCACAGGCAGGGCCGCCGGGGCTTCCGGCGCCGACAGCGACACAGGCGCATCGATCACCATGGGAACGCTACGTCACGGCAGACCGACCGACCGCCACCCGTAAGAGTGCATCTACAGAGTCGCAGGCATACGTGTGCCGACCCGTGATCGCGTCGCCACCAACCGGCCCTCCTGCGGATACGCGTGCCAGGTGCGCCACCGCACCTGGCCCTCGTACCGCTGCGCCAGCATCGCCGTGAACGCGTGCGGACTGCCGGGGAACGTGCCCGCCAGGCCGTGGGGGTGTTCGGCGACGAGCGCGAGGAGTTCCTGCGCCCGGCCCGCGAACTGCCCCTGGGAGAGCGTCTCCACACGGGCGGCGAACTCGTACTCCCACGCTCCGAGCCGTTTGGCCACGCCCAGCGGCAACGGCGCACTGGTGCCGGACATGCAGGCGACCGTCTCGGAACAGGCGCTTCCGTCCTCCTCCAGGAGCACCTGGTGAGAGGCCCCGAGGAGCCTCAACTGGATTGTGGCGCCGCCCAGACGCAGGTCGAGCGCGGCGAGGGCCGGCAGCGGCCCGAGCCCCAGCGCCCAGGCCAGATCGGCGGCGCGCGTGTCGGTGTAGGCAGTCTTGAGGGTCGTGAGCATGAGTGGGCTCCGCAAACAGGCGTTTAGAAAGGCAGACAGGGGTCACCCGGGATGCGGTGTGGGGGAATTCGGGGACCGCCTGCTCGGGTCCACATGAGGTCCGAGGGCTGGTGTTCTCGACAGCGAGGGAATCACGTAGGGTGCTGCGGTCACAGCGCTTTTACCCAACTTGACGTGGTTTCCACCCCCCGGGGGACCACCGGTTCAACTGTTCAACAGAAAAGCACCCGGCAGGAGTTGACCCGCCGGGTGCATGGGCCTGACGTTCCGCGCAGTGCTGGTGTGGTACAGGGAGCGACGGCTCCGGGTTGCGGTGGAAGCGGAGGCGACTGCCCCGTGTCAGTCGCCTCCGCCCCCGCCGCAACCACCCCCGCCCCCGCCGCAACCGCCCCCGCCGCAGGACGAACCAGCGTTCCGGCTGCCCTCCCACCAGCTGCCGCCACCGCTGTGGTGGCCGCCCGGCCCCCGGCCGCGCTTGCCCGCGAGCGCCGTCAGCCCCACGATCGCCAGCACCACGATCACCAGCAGGCCGAATCCCACGATCCCCACGGCCCCCACCGTCCTTCCGGTCCCCCGAAGCGAGGTGCTCGCTTCTTCCGTGTGCGTGTCTTGCGTGACCGGGTGATGCCCTCGGCGGTGCGGAGCCAAAGCAGACTTGAGCAACTCCAGAGCTTCGGCCCAGGATGGCCGTCATGACGACGCCGACAGACCAAGCACACGGCCGGGACCACGGCCACCGCCCCCTGCTCAACCGCAGGCTGGCGGAGTTCGGGACGACGATCTTCGCGGAGATGTCGGCGCTGGCCCTGAGCACCGGCTCGATCAACCTCGGCCAGGGCTTCCCCGACACCGACGGCCCCGAGGAGATCAGGGAGGCGGCCGTCCGTGCCCTGCGCGACGGCCGCGGCAACCAGTACCCGCCCGGCCCCGGCGTCCCCGAGCTGCGTACCGCGATCGCCGCCCATCAGGAGCGCTTCTACGGGATGTCCCACGATCCCGGCACGGAGGTGCTCGTCACCGCCGGCGCCACCGAGGCGATCGCCGCGTCCCTCCTCGCCCTGGTGGAGCCCGGCGACGAGGTCGTCGCGCTGGAGCCGTACTACGACTCGTACGCCGCCTGCATCGCGATGGCGGGCGGCACCCGCGTCCCGGTCACCCTGCGCCCGCACGAGGACCGGTACGTACTCGACCTGGACGAACTCCGCGCCGCCGTCACCCCCCGCACCCGCCTCCTCCTCCTCAACACCCCGCACAACCCCACCGGCACCGTCCTGTCCCGCGAGGAGCTGACCGCGATCGCCGCGATCGCGGTCGAGCGCGACCTCCTCGTCGTCACCGACGAGGTCTACGAACACCTGGTCTTCGACGGCGAGCACATCCCGCTCGCGTCGCTGCCCGGCATGCGCGAGCGCACGGTCACCGTGTCGTCAGCGGGAAAGACGTTCTCCTTCACCGGCTGGAAGGTCGGCTGGATCACCGCGTCCCCCGCCCTGGTGACGGCCGTCCGCAGCGCCAAGCAGTACCTGACGTACGTGTCGGCCGGGCCCTTCCAGTACGCCGTCGCCGAGGCCCTGCGCCTGCCCGACGCCTTCTTCGAGACCCTCCGCGCGGACCTGCTCGCCAAGCGCGACCTGCTGACCGCCGGCCTGGCCGAGGCGGGCTTCGGCGTCCACCGGCCGGCCGGCACGTACTTCATCACCACCGACATCCGCCCGCTCGGCCACGACGACGGCTTCGCCTTCTGCCGCGCCCTGCCCGAGCGGGCGGGCGTCGTCGCCGTCCCGAACGCGGTCTTCTACGACCACCGCGAGGAGGGCGCGCCCTTCGTCCGGTTCGCGTTCTGCAAGCGGACCGACGTGCTCCAGGACGCGGTCGCCCGGCTGAAGGGCCTGGCCGGCGGCTGACCCTGCCGCCCGGCACGGGAAAGCCCGGCCGGGGGCCGCGGTCGTGGTGACCACCACCCCGGCCGGGCTGTCGCCGGGCTACGGGGCGCGCCTGGTGACGATCGCCCCGGTTCCGCCGTGCAGCGCCGCCGCTCAGGCGTCGTCGCCGCTGTCGCCGTCACCCTCGGCGGAGTCGACGTCCCTCTCCAGGCCGAGCTGCTCGACGAGCCACTTGTCGAACTCGATCGAGGCGCGCACCCAGCCGACCGTCGAGGAGACGAAGTGCTCCAGGCTGACGCCGGTGCCGATCAGCATCTGCGCCTCACCGATGAGACGGACGGTGCCGTCGTCGTGGGTGTGGCTGTAGACCTTGGGCCACAGCGTGCGGCGGTTCCAGTCGTCGATCAGTTCGAGGAGCTGGACCTTCTCCTCGATCGCGTGCGGCCGGTCGTAGAAGGTCCGCACCGAGAAGACCTGCTGGTCGTCCTCGCCGCGGAACATGAAGTACGTGCGGAATTCCTCCCACGGCGCGGCGAGGTCGCCCTCGTCGTCGACGACGTACTTCAGCTCCATCTGGTCGAGCAGCTGCTTGACGAGGTCCTGGTCCGGGACGACGGGGCCGGCCGGCCCTTCCGGCTGCGGTTCGGGCTGGCCCCCGAAGTTGGGAATCGAGGACGGGTCGATAGACATGTTCAGTACTCCTGGGATCTCGCGTGTGGGGTCTCGGGTGGCTGCCTGACATCGACCCTAGTCGCGAAAGCGCGCCGGGGTCCTCCGCCCTCCGCTGAACTCCGCCGGACTGCGCCGAAACCGCTACCGGGCGGCGCCCACGACCAGTCCGTCCTCGAAACGGTCCACCCGTACCGTGTCGCCGTCGGTGATCTCGCCCGCCAGGATCTCCTTCGCGAGCCGGTCGCCGATCGCCGTCTGGATGAGGCGGCGCAGCGGCCGGGCCCCGTAGGCCGGATCCTGGCCCTTGTCCGCCAGCCAGGCCAGGGCGGCCGGGGTGACGTCGAGGGTGAGGCGGCGGTCGGCGAGGCGCTTGGCGAGGCGGCCGAGCTGGAGCTCGGCGATGTGTGCCAGCTCGTCCCCCGACAGCGCGGAGAAGACGACCAGGTCGTCGAGGCGGTTGAGGAACTCCGGCTTGAAGGAGGCCCGTACGACCTCCAGGACCTGCTCCTTCTTCACTTCCGCGCTGGTCAGAGGATCGACCAGGTACTGACTGCCGAGGTTGGAGGTCAGGATGAGGATGGTGTTGCGGAAGTCCACCGTCCGGCCCTGGCCGTCGGTGAGACGGCCGTCGTCGAGGACCTGGAGCAGGACGTCGAAGACCTCGGGGTGCGCCTTCTCGACCTCGTCGAGGAGTACGACGCTGTACGGGCGGCGGCGGACCGCCTCCGTGAGCTGGCCACCCTCCTCGTAGCCGACGTAGCCGGGCGGGGCGCCGACCAGCCGGGCGACGCTGTGCTTCTCGCCGTACTCGCTCATGTCGATGCGGATCATGGCCCGCTCGTCGTCGAAGAGGAAGTCCGCGAGCGCCTTGGCCAGCTCGGTCTTGCCGACACCGGTCGGGCCGAGGAAGAGGAACGAGCCGGTCGGCCGGTCGGGGTCGGCGATGCCGGCGCGGGTGCGGCGTACCGCGTCCGAGACCGCCCGTACCGCCTCGTGCTGTCCGATCAGGCGCTTGCCGAGTCCGTCCTCCATGCGCAGCAGCTTCTGCGTCTCGCCTTCGAGCAGGCGTCCGGCGGGGATGCCGGTCCAGGAGCCGACCACGTCCGCGATGTCGTCGGGGCCGACCTCCTCCTTGACCATGGTGTCGGTACGGGCTTCCGCCTCGGCGGCGGCGGCCTCCTCCAGCTCGCGCTCCAGGCGGGGGATCTCGCCGTACAGCAGCTTGGAGGCGGTGTCGAAGTCGCCGTCGCGCTGGGCGCGCTCGGCCTGGCCGCGCAGGTCGTCGAGGGTCTCCTTCAGCTCACCGACGCGGTTGAGGCCCTGCTTCTCCTTCTCCCAGCGGGCGTTGAGACCGCGCAGCTCCTCCTCCTTGTCGGCGAGGTCGCGGCGGAGCTTCTCCAGCCGCTGCCTGCTCGCCGGGTCGGACTCGTTCTTGAGCGCGAGCTCCTCCATCTTCAGCCGGTCGACGGAGCGCTGGAGCTCGTCGATCTCGACGGGCGAGGAATCGATCTCCATGCGCAGGCGCGAGGCGGCCTCGTCGACGAGGTCGATGGCCTTGTCGGGGAGGAAGCGGGAGGTGATGTACCGGTCGGAGAGGGTCGCGGCGGCCACCAGCGCGGAGTCCGCGATCTGCACCTTGTGGTGGGCCTCGTACCGTCCCTTGAGGCCGCGGAGGATCGCGATGGTGTCCTCGACGCTCGGCTCGGCGACCAGCACCTGCTGGAAGCGGCGTTCCAGGGCGGGGTCCTTCTCGATCCGCTCGCGGTACTCGTCGAGGGTCGTCGCGCCGACCATGCGCAGCTCGCCGCGGGCCAGCATCGGCTTGAGCATGTTGCCCGCGTCCATGGCGGAGTCACCGCCGGCGCCGGCGCCCACGACGGTGTGCAGCTCGTCGATGAAGGTGATGATCTGGCCGTCGCTCTCCTTGATCTCGGAGAGGACGGTCTTGAGCCGCTCCTCGAACTCGCCGCGGTACTTGGCCCCGGCGACCATCGCACCCAGGTCCAGCGAGACCAGCCGCTTGTTCTTGAGCGACTCCGGCACGTCGCCCTTGACGATGCGCTGGGCGAGTCCTTCGACCACGGCGGTCTTGCCGACGCCGGGCTCACCGATCAGCACCGGGTTGTTCTTCGTACGCCGCGACAGCACCTGCACGACGCGCCGGATCTCCTGGTCCCGCCCGATGACCGGGTCGAGCTTGCCTTCGCGCGCGGCCGCCGTGAAGTCGGTGCCGAACTTCTCCAGGGCCTTGTACTGACCCTCCGGATCGGGTGTGGTCACCCGGCGTCCTCCCCTGATCTTCTCGAACGTCTCCAGCAGTTTCGCGGCGCTCGCGCCCTCCCGGGACAGTACGTCCCCGGCCTTGCCGCCCTTGGCCGCGATGCCGATGAGCAGGTGCTCGGTGGAGAGGTAGTCGTCGCCCAGCTCCTTCGCCCGCTGCGAGGCGTCGGCGATCACCGCGAGCAGCTCACGATTGGGCTGCGGCGGAGCGACGGTCGACCCCGTCACGCTGGGCAGCGCGGCGAGCACGCGCTCGGCCCCGGCCCGTACGGCCGCCTGGTCCGCCTCGGCGGCGGCCAGCAGATCGATGATGTTCTCGTTGTCCTCGCCCGCGAGCAGGGCCAGCAGGAGATGCGCGGGGGTGAGGTCCGCGTGCCCGTCCTGCACGGCGCGACTGCTCGCCGACTGGATCGCGTCCCGGCTCTTGTTGGTCAGCTCTGCGTCCACTGCGCTCTCTCCTCCTCGGCGGGCGGGGACTTTCTCCCTCAGCTATGACTTGTTCAGCATGCGCAAAGTTGAGTCTATTCCACTCAAGGCGAAGAAAGGTAGCGCGGCTACGCTGCCACCATGACCATCGACGTACGCAACCCCGGTCCGGAGTACCTCGCCTTCTGGCGCGAGTACCACCTGTGCACGCTGACAACCCCGCGCCCGGACGGCTCGCCGCACGTCGTCCCGGTCGGCGTGACGTACGACCCCGAGGCGGGGCTCGCCCGCGTCATCACCAACAAGACCAGCACGAAGGTCGCGAACGTGCAGGCGGCGGGGGCGGAAGGGGCACGGGTCGCCGTCTGCCAGGTGAAGGGCGGCCACTGGGCGACGCTGGAGGGGCGCGCGGTCGTCCGTACGGAACCGGAGCTGATCGCGGAGGCGGTACGCCGCTACGCCGAGCGGTACGCGCGCACGCCGGCGCCGAACCCGGACCGCGTGCTGATCGAGATCACCCTGGACCGCGCGATGGGCCGCGCCCCGGGCGCGGCCTGATCCGGGTCGGAACCGGGTCAGGACCGGGTCAGGACCCGGACCCCGGTCCGGGCCCGGACAGCACAGCGGCGCCATCGTGTTCAGGTTCCACGATGGCGCCGCTGTGTGGGGGAGCGCCTGAGCGATTTGTAACGACGGGGGAATCGCTTCAGGCGCTGCGGGGGGTGGCCGTGCTGGCTTCTGGTTCGAACAGCTGGTGGTCACGCTGGTCGAGATTGACGAACACCATGCCGTAGCGCACGGCACAGCGAACGGGCTTCGGCGCCCCACGGGGCCTGCGGAGGCACCGGTAGGCACGGACGTCCTCATCCTCTTCACGCGCGACCAGGATCGGCTCGCCGAACAGGGTGACCATCAGCGAGTCGCCACGGTGGGGAATGGCCGTGACCAGGTCGATGAAGTGCCACCCCGAGCGGTAAGCGGTGGCCATCTCGCGTCTGAAGGTGCGGTCGTCCGGTGGAACGGTCATGCGCCCGTCTCGGCCGGCGCGACGCCCCAGCCGGTGTCCGACGGGCCTTCCGCCTGTACGTTGCCCCAGCCGGTGTCCGGCGGGCCGGCCGGCTGAGCGTTGCCCCAGCCGGTGTCGAGCGGCGATTCCATCACGCCGCTGCCACCCAGGGCCCCGAAAGCCACGGCCGCAGAGAAAGCAACGGCAAGCGCCGAGCGAAGCAATATTTTGTACATGGTCGGCTTCGTCCTCACTTGAAGGTTTCCTCTCCCCCGTGTCACAAAGACGATGGCTCATTCAGGCACGTCAACGCCACAGAACCGATGCATCATGTTCCTGTATGTTCAGGACCCTGGGGGGTGGAGATTTGCCTATAAATGCATCAAAACCGACACATCCCCATGCTGTCACTGAGCTGTGTGACGACGGGGCGGAGTTCTATGCCAGCGCCCTGAGCGCGGGACGGATCGCCCGCGCCGAGGTGCAGACGGCCCCGTGCCTGCTGGATTTCGCCCTGCTCCATCCCGATCCGGACGACGAGACGTGGCTCCGTCCGGTTCCACCGTCCGTCGCACTGGCGCAGCGGCTCCACCCCCTGGAACGCGAAATCCAGGACCGGAGACGCCACTCCCTCGAACTGACCGAATCCTTCGAGCCGTTCATGGCCATCAGCGCCCAGGACCCGGCGCCCACGCACGCGATCACTGTGCTGGAAGGCTTCTCCCGGATCAACGCGGCGCTCAACCTCGCCACCGCGGAGTGCCGCAACGAGGTACTGACGATCCAGCCCGGCGGACGGCGCACCGAGCACATTCTCAACCAGGCCCTCGAACGCGACAGGCCGCTGATAGACCGCGGGGTCCGGATGCGCACCCTGTACCAGCACACCGTCCGCCACAGCCAGGGCACGATGGCCTACGTGGACCGGATAGCCGACGGAAAGGTCGAGATCCGGACGCTCGAAGAACTCGTCGAGCGGCTCATCATCTGCGATCAGACGGTCGCCTTCATCCCGGCCCGCGACGACCAGCAAGTCGCCCTGGAACTGCGCCACCCCGGGCTCGTCCAGTACCTGATCGGCGTCTTCGAGCAGTTCTGGCAGCGAGGCGTACCGCTCCAGGAGCAGGTTTGCTACAAGCACACCCCCGACGGCATATCCGGTGTCCAGCGCTCCATCGCCAAGCTCCTCGTCGAGGGGTACGTCGACGAGGCCATCGCCCGCCGGCTCGGCATGAACGTACGAACCGCCCGCGCGCACATAGCCAAGCTCGCCACCACCCTCGGCAGCGGCAGCCGCGCCCAACTCGGCTACCTCATCGCCCAGTCCGGCATCCTGGAGCAGGATCACTGACCGCGTCCACCGCCCACACTCTCCTCCTGGCTACGATTTCGCCACCGTCATCTTGTTGCACTGCAAAAAACGGGGGGAGCCCAGATGAGCGGAGATGGGGAAGAACCAGCGCATTCACACGGCAGCCGGGAACTGTGCGACCCCGCGATCCGGCTCTACACCGAAGCGCTCCGCAAGGGACGCATCGCACGCGCCGACCTCGCACCCGCCCCGTGCCTCATCGACATGGCGCTGCTGCACGCCGATCCCCGGGACGCCGCGTGGATGCGTCCCGTGCCGCCGTCCGCCGCGCTGGCACACCTGCTGCAGCCCATCACACGGGAGATCCACGAGCGCGTACGTCTCACCGCCGAGCTGACCGGCTCATTGGCCCCGCTGACGGCCCTCGCGAGCGAGGACCCCAACCTCGCCATCACCGTGCTCGAAGGAAAGCCGCTGATCGGCTCTGTCATCGGTGACACCATCGGCGCCGCCACCGAGGAGATGCTGACGGTGCAGCCGGGCAGCACCCGGCCGCCCAACGCCCTGCGGAAGGCACTGGCGCACGCCCTGTCCGCCAGCGAGCGGGGCGTCGACCTCCGGCACATCTACCAGCACTCGGCGCGTTACAGCCCGCACCTCAGGGACTACCTGAAGCACTTCACCCCCGAACAGCTGCAGGTGCGCACCGTGGAGCAGACCGTCGAGCGGCTGATCATCATCGACCGCGCGGTCGCCTTCATCCCCGCCACCCGCCAGCGCGACGTCGCCCTCGAAATCCGGCACCCCGCCCTCGTCACCTACCTCGTCCAGGTCTACGAGGTCCTCTGGGCCCAGGCCACCCCCATCGCGGAGCAGCTGCCCCCGGTGTCCCCCAGCGCCCCCGTCACCGCCGTGCAGCGCAGCATCGCGCGGCTCCTGGTCGAGGGGAACACCGACGAGGTGGTGGCCCGCAAGATGGGTATCAGCGTACGGACCTGCCGCGCCCACATCGCCAAACTCGCGCAGGCGCTCAACGCCTCGGGCCGGACCCACCTCGGGGCGCTGCTCGTCCAGTCCGGCATCGCCGAGGCGCCCCGTTCGCAACTGCCCCGATCCGACCTGGCAGAGCGGTAGTTGTACACCATCGCCACCGGCACAGGTCTCGGCGACATCGAAGGCCGATGCGGCCCCCGTGGGACGGTCACGTCCGGCGCTCCCCCCACGTCCCTGGTGCCCCTCGGACCGGACCGGGAGCGACTCCGCATCTCCATGCCTCAGCGTTTGCGCGCTGCCTGCGCGACCACCGCCGCGCAGGCCGCGGTCACCTGCGCGGACGGTGTGCGCAAGGCACGCACTCGCCTGGTCGCCGCCCGTCGGTGAGCCGCCACCTACCGCGGGTACCGGTCGGAGAGCGCGGCCGGGACCTTCGCCCGCGCCGGCGGTGATCCGGCCGATGCCGCGTACCGCGACACCACCGCCGGCATCCACCGGCGCGGACTCCACCTTCAAGATCGGCCGAACCGGCCCGGCCGACAGCGAAAGGCCCGGCCCCCGCTCACGGGGTGCCGGGCCTTCGCGTGTCCGACGGAGCTACTCCGACGGCCTCTTCGGCCGCCAGACCACCAGCGCGCTCGCCTGCTGCACGTCCTCGTACCGGACCAGGTCGCGCCGGTACGACGCGTGCACCTGCGCCTCGCGCTGCTGCAGCGCGGTCGCCGCGCCCTCCACCGCCGCCGAGAGTTCGGCGACGCGCTGCTGGAGCGCGATCACCTGGTTCTCCAGCTCGATGATGCGCTTGATGCCGGCCAGGTTGATGCCCTCGTCCTGCGACAGCTGCTGCACCTGGCGGAGCATCTGGATGTCACGGGCCGAGTAGCGCCGGCCGCGCCCGGCCGTGCGGTCGGGGGAGACCAGGCCGAGGCGGTCGTACTGCCGCAGGGTCTGCGGGTGCAGACCGGAGAGCTGTGCCGCGACCGAGATGACGTACACCGGCGTCTCGTCGGTCAGCTGGTACGGATTGCGACGCTGGCGCGGGTCCATCTCATGCTCCCTTCGCGGCCTGGAACAGCTCCGCCCGCGGGTCCTCCCCCGCGGTCGCCTCACGGTAGGACTCCAGTGCCTGGCGGGCCTTGTCGTCAAGGCTCTTGGGCACTTCGACCTCCACGGTGACCAGCAGGTCGCCGCGGGTGCCGTCCTTGCGCACCGCGCCCTTGCCGCGGGCGCGCATCGTGCGGCCGCCCGGCGTACCGGCCGGCAGCTTGAGGGTGACCGGCGGCCCGCCCAGCGTCGGGACCTTCACCTCGCCGCCGAGCGCCGCCTCCACGAAGGTGACGGGCACGGTGACGGTGAGGTTGTCGCCCTTGCGGCCGAAGACGGGGTGCGGGTCCACGTGGACCACGACGTACAGGTCGCCGGCCGGGCCGCCCCGTTCACCGGGACTGCCCTTGCCGCGCAGCCGGATCCGCTGGCCGTCGGAGACGCCCGCCGGGATGCGGACCTGCATGGTGCGCGAGGACTGGGCGCGGCCGCTGCCCTTGCACACGTCGCAGGGGTCCTGGGCGATGAGCCCGCGGCCCCGGCAGTCGACGCACGGGTCGGTGAGCGAGAAGCCGCCACCGCCGCCGCGCGACACCTGTCCCGTACCGACGCAGGTCGGGCACACGCGGGGCGTGCCGTTCTTGTCGCCGGTGCCGGAACACGCCTTGCAGGGCGCCTGGCTGGACATCCGCAGCGGGACCGTGGCCCCGTCGACCGCCTCGGTGAAGCTGAGCGTCACCTCGGACTCGATGTCCTGGCCGCGGCGCGGCTGCGTACCCGTACGCGCACCCGGACCGGCGCCCCGGTTGAACAGGCCCCCGAACACGTCCCCGAGGCCGCCGCCGAACCCGCCGGCACCGCCGGTCTGGGCCCCGCCCTGGGCGCCTCCGAAGAGGTCGCCCAGGTCGAAGTTGAAGGTGCCGCCCCCGGCGCCCGGGCCCGGCCTGAAGCCGCCGTTCCCGAACAGAGCACGCGCTTCGTCGTACTCCTTGCGCCGCTTGGGGTCGCCGAGGACGTCGTTCGCCTCGGAGATCTCCTTGAAGCGTTCCTCCGCCTTGGCGTCGCCCTTGTTGGCGTCCGGGTGGAACTCGCGGGCGAGCTTCCGGTACGCCTTCTTGATCTCGGCCTCGGTGGCGTCCTTCGGGACGCCGAGAACCTTGTAGTAGTCCTTCTCGACGAAGTCCTTCGTGCTCATCCCCGACGCCCCTCCTTCCTGCCGTTACGTGTACTGCTCCTGGTCACGTCAGCCCTCGTCCGGGCCACCGCTCTCCTCGTCCGGAGCCTTGGCCGCGGGCTCGTCCGCCTTGGCGGGCGTGGCTCCGGGCTGGGGCTCGGCCACCGCGACCCGCGCGGGGCGGATGGTCCGCTCGCCGATCCGGTAGCCCGGCTGCAGGATCGCGACGCACGTCGTCTCTTCGACGTCCGGTGCGTACGAGTGCATCAGCGCCTCGTGGATCGTCGGGTCGAAGGGCTCGCCCTCCTTGCCGAACTGCTGCAGGCCCATCTTGGCGGCGACCGTCTCCAGCGATTCGGCCACCGACTTGAACCCGCCCACCAGCTCGCCGTGCTCCCGCGCGCGGCCGATGTCGTCGAGGGTCGGGAGGAGCTCGGTCAGGAGGTTCGCGACGGCGACCTCCTTGACCGTGACCCGGTCCCGCTCCACACGGCGACGGTAGTTCTGGTACTCCGCCTGGAGCCGCTGGAGGTCCGCGGTGCGCTCGTTGAGCGCCATGCGTGCCTGGTCCAGCTGCGCCGTCAGAGCTACGTCCTGTACGTCCCCCGCCGGGGCTGCCGGGTCCGACTCCTCCGCGGAGTCGGTCCCTGCCGTGTCGGGCGCGGCAGCCTGCGGTTCGGCGTCTTCGGGAGTGGCGCCGGAAGGGACGTCGGGCTTCTCCTCGAAGCCCGGAGCCTCCTCCGTCATGCGGCGCCTCCCTGACGGCCGGCGTCCTTCTCGTCGTCGACGATCTCGGCGTCGACGACGTCGTCGTCCGCCTTGGCCTGCTCGGCGCCGGGAGCGTCGCCGCCCGCGGCCTGGGCGCCCTCGGCGTTGGCGTACATGGCCTGGCCCAGCTTCTGGGAGACGGCCGCGACCTTCTCCGTCGCCGTGCGGATCTCAGCCGTGTCCTCGCCCTTGAGCTTCTCCTTCAGCTCGCCGACGGCGGTCTCGACCTCGGTCTTCACGTCACCCGGAACCTTGTCCTCGTTGTCCTTGAGGAACTTCTCCGTCTGGTAGACGAGCTGCTCGGCCTGGTTGCGGGTCTCGGCGGCCTCGCGGCGCTTGTGGTCCTCGTCCGCGTACTTCTCGGCCTCTTCGCGCATCCGGTTGACCTCGTCCTTCGGCAGCGAGGAGCCGCCGGTGACGGTCATCTTCTGCTCCTTGCCGGTGCCGAGGTCCTTCGCGGCGACGTGCATGATGCCGTTGGCGTCGATGTCGAAGGCGACCTCGATCTGCGGGACCCCGCGCGGGGCCGGCGGCAGACCGGTCAGCTCGAACATGCCGAGCTTCTTGTTGTACGCCGCGATCTCGCGCTCGCCCTGGTAGACCTGGATCTGGACGGACGGCTGGTTGTCCTCGGCCGTCGTGAAGATCTCGGAGCGCTTGGTCGGGATCGTGGTGTTGCGCTCGATGAGCTTGGTCATGATGCCGCCCTTGGTCTCGATGCCGAGAGACAGGGGCGTGACGTCGAGGAGCAGGACGTCCTTGACCTCACCCTTGAGGACACCGGCCTGGAGCGAGGCGCCGATGGCGACGACCTCGTCCGGGTTCACACCCTTGTTGGCGTCCTGGCCGCCCGTGAGCTCCTTGACGAGCTCGGCGACGGCCGGCATGCGGGTCGAGCCACCGACGAGAACGACGTGGTCGATCTCGGAGAGCTGGATGCCCGCGTCCTTGATGACGTTGTGGAACGGCGTCTTGCAGCGGTCCAGGAGGTCGGCGGTCAGCTGCTGGAACTGCGAGCGCGTGAGCTTCTCGTCCAGGTGCAGCGGGCCCTCGGCCGACGCCGTGATGTACGGCAGGTTGATCGAGGTCTCGGTGGAGGAGGACAGCTCGATCTTGGCCTTCTCGGCCGCCTCGCGCAGACGCTGGAGCGCCATCTTGTCCTTGGAGAGGTCCACGCCGTGGCCGGAGTGGAACTGCTTCACGAGGTAGTCGACGACGCGCTGGTCCCAGTCGTCACCACCGAGGTGGTTGTCACCGTTGGTGGCCTTCACCTCGACGACGCCGTCGCCGATCTCCAGCAGCGAGACGTCGAAGGTGCCGCCACCGAGGTCGAAGACGAGGATCGTCTGGTCGTCCTTGTCGAGGCCGTACGCCAGGGCGGCGGCGGTCGGCTCGTTGACGATGCGCAGGACGTTCAGGCCCGCGATCTCGCCGGCCTCCTTCGTCGCCTGACGCTCGGAGTCGTTGAAGTACGCCGGGACGGTGATGACCGCGTCGGCCACCTTCTCGCCCAGGTACGCCTCCGCGTCGCGCTTCAGCTTCTGCAGGATGAAGGCGCTCATCTGCTGCGGGTTGAACTTCTTGCCGTCGAGCTCGATGTTCCAGTCGGTGCCCATGTGGCGCTTGACCGACCGGATCGTCCTGTCGACGTTGGTGACCGCCTGGCGCTTGGCAACCTCGCCGACCAGCACTTCACCGTTCTTCGCGAAAGCGACGACGGACGGCGTGGTCCTGGCCCCTTCGGCGTTGGTGATGACGGTGGGCTCGCCGCCCTCCAGAACGCTGACGACGGAGTTGGTGGTGCCCAGGTCGATGCCGACCGCACGTGCCATTTCGATTCCTCCAGCTGACTTGAGTGGAACAGACTCAAGGATGCATGACGTAGCCCGCCACGTCAACAGACCTGAGTCAGGGAGACTCAACTCTTATGCGGCCCTTATGGGCAGGCGTGCGGCACGCCGCCACTCGATGGAGTGCCATCTCAGGGCGAAAGGCATGAAAAAGTACAGCACATGCCCGCAAAGCGGATCTTCGACCTGACGGTCGCCCCCGTCCTGCTGCTGCTCGCCCTCCCCGCCCTGCTCCTCACCGCCGCGGCCGTGGCCGTAACGTCGCCGGGCCCGGTTCTCGTACGCCGGACCCGCGCCGGCCTGGCCGGGCGCCCCTTCGGCATGCTGACGCTGCGCACCGACCCCCGCACCGCGACCGGCCGGCTGCTGCGCCGGTCGCGCCTCGACCTGCTCCCCCACCTGTTCCACGCGGTGCGGGGCGAGATGTCCCTGGTCGGGCCGCGCGCGCTGCCCCCGGACCATCCGTCGGCCACCCGGGTGCGCCTGCTGGTGCGGCCGGGCGTCACCGGCCTGTGGCAGGTCGGCGGGCGGCCGGGCCTGCCGTGGGAGGAGATGGAGATACTGGATCTGCACTACATCGAGCACCACTGGCTCGGTCTCGACCTGGCGATCCTCGCCCGCACCGTTCCCGCGGTCCTCGCCGCACGGGGCTGAGGGAACCCTTACGCGACACAGATCACCGCATGCGCAACTACAGTGCGGCGGCATAAGTGGGTACGCTCAGCACGGACTGATTAAGTTACCGCTTAGTAATCCCATAAAACTCCCACCCTCGCACGCCCGAGGAGCCCCCTCATGCAACTCGCCGCGATCATCGTGTCGTTGGTCCTGACCGTGGTCGGCGTTGCGCTCATCGCCCGAGCCGTCGCGCAGATCTACCGGTTCGTCAAGCTGGGCCAGCCCGTCCCCGCGGGCAGCCGCACCGGCAGCCCGAAGCAGCGCACGATCACCCTGGCCAAGGAATTCCTCGGCCACAGCCGGATGAACAAGTGGGGGATCGTCGGCGTCGCGCACTGGTTCGTCGCGATCGGCTTCCTGACGCTGCCGCCGACCCTCGCCCAGGCGTACGGTCAGCTGTTCCAGGCGGACTGGGTGCTGCCGGTCCTCGGCGGCTTCCTGCCGTTCGAGATGTACATCGAGTTCATCGGCCTGATGACGGTGGTGGGCATCCTCGTCCTGATGGCGGTCCGGCTGCTCAACCTGCCCTCCCGGGCCGGCCGCAAGTCGCGTTTCGCGGGCTCCAAGGCCTGGCAGGCGTACTTCGTCGAGTACATCATCCTGACGATCGGCCTGGCGATCCTGGTGCTGCGCGGTCTCGAAGGCGCGATCCACCACGTCGACGGCTACGACGCCGCGTACTTCGTGTCGTACCCGCTCGTCCTCGCCTTCGACGGGCTGAGCGTCCCCACGCTCCAGACGCTGATCTACTTCACCGCGATGATCAAGATCGGCACCTCGCTGATCTGGATGATCACCGTCTCGCTGAACACCAATATGGGTGTGGCGTGGCACCGCTTCCTCGCCTTCCCCAACATCTGGTTCAAGCGTGAGGACGACGGGTCCGTCGCCCTGGGCGCGCTCCGGCCGATGACCAGCGGCGGCAAGGAGATCGACTTCGAGGATCCGGGCGAGGACGACACCTTCGGCGTCTCCCAGGTCGAGCAGTTCAGCTGGAAGGGCATCCTCGACTTCTCCACCTGCACCGAGTGCGGCCGCTGCCAGTCGCAGTGCCCCGCCTGGAACACCGGCAAGCCGCTCTCCCCGAAGCTCCTGATCATGTCGCTGCGCGACCACGCGCACGCCAAGGCGCCGTACCTGCTCGCGGGCGGCGGCAAGACCATGGAGGGCGACGAGAAGGCGACGGCCGAGCAGCTGAAGGACGTGCCCGCGTCCGCTCTCGCGGAGGCCGAGCGTCCGCTGATCGGCACGCTGGAGGAGAGCGGCGTCATCGACCCGGACGTGCTGTGGTCCTGCACCACCTGCGGCGCGTGCGTCGAGCAGTGCCCGGTCGACATCGAGCACGTCGACCACATCGTCGACATGCGCCGCTACCAGGTGATGATCGAGTCCGCGTTCCCGTCCGAGGCGGGCACGATGCTCAAGAACCTGGAGAAGAAGGGCAACCCCTGGGGGCTGGCCAAGAAGCAGCGCGTCGAGTGGACCAAGGAGGTCGACTTCGAGGTGCCGATCGTCGGCAAGACGATCGAGGACCTGTCCGAGGTCGAGTACCTCTACTGGGTCGGCTGCGCGGGCGCCCTGGAGGACCGGGCGAAGAAGACCACCAAGGCCTTCGCCGAACTGCTCCACATGGCGGGCGTCAAGTTCGCGATCATGGGCGGCGACGAGAAGTGCACCGGTGACTCGGCCCGCCGCCTGGGCAACGAGCCGCTGTTCCAGCAGCTCGGCCAGGAGAACGTGGCGATGCTGAACATGGCGTACGGCGAAGACGACGAAGATCCGTCGACCCGCAAGCCCAAGTCGTCGAAGAAGATCGTCGCGACCTGCCCGCACTGCTTCAACACGATCGCGAACGAGTACCCGCAGCTGGGCGGCGAGTTCGAGGTCATCCACCACACGCAGTTGCTCCAGCACCTCATCGACGAGGGCAAGCTGGTCCCGGTGACGCCGGTCGAGGGTCTGATCACGTACCACGACCCCTGCTACCTGGGCCGCCACAACAAGGTCTACACGCCCCCGCGCGAGATCATGTCGGCCGTCCCGGGCCTGCGCCAGCAGGAGATGCACCGCCACAAGGAGCGCGGCTTCTGCTGCGGCGCCGGCGGTGCGCGGATGTGGATGGAGGAGCGGATCGGCAAGCGCATCAACACCGAGCGCGTCGACGAGGCGCTGTCCCTCAACCCGGACATCGTGTCGACGGCCTGCCCGTTCTGCCTGGTCATGCTCACCGACTCGGTCAACGGCAAGAAGAACGACGGCGTCGCGAAGGAATCCCTCCAGGTCGTGGACGTGGCGCAGCTGCTCCTCGACTCGGTGAAGACCCCGGCCGATCCGTCCGGCCCGTCCGGTACGGAAGAGCCCGAGTCGGCGGCGGACCAGCAGCCCGTTCCGTAACCGCCTCGCGAACCGCCCCGCGCCATACCGACGGCCGGCCCCGCCTTCCTGGCGGGGCCGGCCGTCGGCGTGCGGGGCGCGTCGCCGCGGAGCCCTCGGAGATGCGGCCGGCCCTCAGAGATGCGGCCGGCCCTCGGAGATGCGGCCGGCCCTCGGAGATGCGGCCGGCCCTCGGAGATTCAGCGGAATCCCCGAAGATGTGATCGGGCCTCGTACAACTCTCCCGCCCCATCGGCGGTCTCCTCTGCGCCGAACCCTCGTGTCCACGCCGCCGACCCGGCCCAGACACGGGCGTAACGCGCACCCCATCGACCGGATGCCCCGTGCACCCCGGCAGGCCGCAGGAGAACCCCGTATGCACCAGCACCTCCGCACCGCCCTGGCCACCGCCGCCGCAGCCCGACGGCAGGGCGGCAGGGCGGCAGGGCGGACCTGACGGCCGGCGTGCCGTGGGAGAACGCCGAGAACGGCTACGTGGTGGCGTCCGGCTCCGACGGCGCCAGGATCTCCACGACCGGCAGGGGCATCGGTCCGACGGCCGTCGGCCTCTCCACGGCCGGCTCCCCGGTACCCGGCCTCACCCGCTCGGGCTGACGCCCGTCCGGTCCCGTCCGATCCCCTAGGGGATGTCACAGCTCGGCCGCAAAGCCGGGCCTGTTGCCGCAGGCCCGGTATGCCACCCATCCGGACCAGGTACGTTCGATTCGTGGCTGGATTCAGGATCGGACGCGGCCGGGACAACCGCACCCCGCAACAACAACCGCAGCGGCAACCGCAGCAACGGCAGCAACAGCCGTACGGGCAGCAGGCAACACCGCCTCAGGACCCGTACGGCCAGCAGCAGTGGCCGCAGACACCGCAGTACGGCGGACAGCACGGCGAGCCCGAATACTTCGGCGACCCCAACCCGCAGCCGCACCCGGGCCACGCCCAGGGCGGACACGGAGGCCACGGCGGCCCCGCAGGAGGTGACCCGTACGCCAACAGCAACAACAATCCGGGTCACACCCAGGCGTTCAGCATCGGCGAGGACCCGTACGGCGACGGCAGCACCTACCACGCCGGCGACAGCCCCGCCCCGCCCGCGGGCCCGCGCCTGCACTGGAAGCAGCTGCTGAGCGGCATCGTGCTGCGCCCGGGACCGACGTTCTGGCAGATGCGCGACTACCCGGTCTGGGGCCCGGCCCTGGCCGTGACGTTCCTCTACGGACTGCTCGCGATCTTCGGCTTCGACAAGGCCCGCGAAGAGGTCATCAACGCGACCCTGACCAACGTCATCCCGTATGTCCTCACCACCGGCGTCGCGGTGGTCGTCTGCGGTCTGATCCTGGGCGCGGTGACGCACACGCTCGCCCGCCAGCTCGGCGGCAACGGCTCCTGGCAGCCGACCGTCGGCCTCTCGATGCTGATCATGTCCCTGTCGGATGCCCCACGCCTGGTCTTCGCGCTGTTCCTGGGCGGCGAGAACGGGCTGGTCCAGGTGCTCGGCTGGGTGACCTGGCTGGCGGCGGGCGCCCTGTTCACCTCGATGGTGAGCAAGTCGCACGACCTGCCGTGGCAGAAGGCCCTGGGCTCGTCCGCGATCCAGCTGGTGGCGCTGCTGTCCCTGATCAAGCTGGGCACGATCTGACGCACCCCGCCGGCGCACCCCGCACGGCAACGGAAGAAGGGCCCCGGCGCGACACCGCGCCGGGGCCCTTCCCGCTTCTCCGCTTCTCCGCCTCGTCAGGCGTCGAGGACCTGCCCCGCCCGACGGATCACCGGCGGAGCGACCGACCAGGGGAAGTTGATCCACTCGTCGGTGCGCTTCCACACGTACTCGCACTTCACGAGCGAGTGCGCCTTCTCGTAGATGACCGCGCTGCGCACCTCCGCCACATGATCGAGGCAGAAGTCGTGCACGAGCTTGAGCGTCTTGCCCGTGTCCGCCACGTCGTCGGCGATCAGCACCTTCTTGTGGCTGAAGTCGATCGCGTTCGGTACCGGCGCCAGCATCACCGGCATCTCCAGGGTCGTACCGACCCCGGTGTAGAACTCGACGTTGACCAGATGGATGTTCTTGACGTCGAGCGCGTACGCCAGCCCGCCCGCCACGAAGACCCCGCCGCGCGCGATGCTCAGGACGATGTCGGGCTCGTACCCGTCGTCGGCGATGGTCTGCGCGAGCTCGCGCACCGCGTTGCCGAACCCCTCGTACGTCAGGTTCTCCCGCACGTCACTCTTACCCATACCCGGCATCACACCTGCGTCCGATGGAAGTTGAGGAAGGACCGCGAGGCCGTCGGCCCGCGCTGCCCCTGATAACGCGACCCGTACCGCTCGGAACCGTACGGAAACTCGGTGGGCGAGCTCAGCTGGAACATGCACAGCTGCCCGATCTTCATACCGGGCCACAGCTTGATCGGCAGCGTCGCCAGGTTCGACAGCTCCAGCGTCACGTGCCCGGAGAATCCGGGGTCGATGAATCCGGCGGTCGAGTGCGTGACGAGCCCGAGCCGTCCGAGCGAGCTCTTGCCTTCCAGCCGCGACGCGAGGTTGTCCGGCAGCGTGATCGTCTCGTACGTCGACGCCAGCACGAACTCACCCGGGTGCAGGATGAACGCCTCGTCCCCCTCCGGCTCCACCTCCCGCGTCAGGTCCGACTGCTCCACAGCAGGGTCGATGTGCGGGTAGCGGTGGTTCTCGAACACCCGGAAGTAGCGGTCGAGCCGCACGTCGATGCTCGAGGGCTGCACCATGGATTCGTCGTACGGATCAATACGCACGCGTCCGGCGTCGATCTCGGCCCGGATGTCCTTGTCTGAGAGAAGCACGCCCCGAGGATACGCAGAACGCGCGGGCCCGCCCCAATCGAACGGCCCCGCGCGCCCCTCACTGCCGGTCACTCCCTGCGCTAACGCTGCTCCAGCACCACCGGCACGGCATTCCGCAGCCGGGCGCAGCGCGGACAGCGGATGAGCCGCCCCGGCCCGATCCGGCCGGCTCCGAGCCGCTGCAATGGGAACGATGTGGTGCTGAACACGTGCCCTTCGGCACAGCGGACGACGGTGGGCTCCATCAAGTCCATCAAGTCCCTTCCCCAACAAAGCGTGGACGAGAACGCCACATTAGGGGATGAAGAGGACGCCCCTCCAGGCGGCACTCCGCCCTCCGAGGTACGCCCCCGCCCGAACACGAAAACTGCCACCACAGACACGGGGCCGGGGGGTGGGGTACACTGTCGGACGACGCGACGCCGGTCAACGGCTCGCTGCGCGGGTGTAGTTTAATGGTAGAACATGAGCTTCCCAAGCTCAGAGCGCGAGTTCGATTCTCGTCACCCGCTCCACGATGAAGGCCCAGATCAGCGATCTGGGCTTTCTTTGCTGTCTGGGCTTGTTACGCATCAGGCAATACGCCTCCACCGCACTCACCCGCCTTGCCACCGGATGGATCGCATCGGCCCCACTACTGCCGTTACCCGAGCTCCCCGAGCCGGGTCGCCGGAAAGACGACCGAATTGACTCGGGGTCCTTGGCGCCCCCTCCCGGGGCAGCCATGACGAGACCCTTCGCGCATACTCCGGTATGCTTGCCGCATGTCCTCAACGACTCGCATCACCGTCACGCTACCCAGCGACCAGGTGGCGGAGCTCCGCAAGCTCACGGACAACGTCTCCGGCTATGTAGCGGAAGCCGTGGCCCGCCAGATCCGGCACCAGCTGCTGGGCGACGACCTTCGCCGCCACGAGGAAGAACACGGACGCTTCAGCCACGAGGAGCTCGCCGAAGCCCACGCGAAGATCTTCGGCACTGCCGGCTCCTCCAAGAACGCGGACGCCGCGTGAGCGAGCGCATCGAGACCGTTGTCCTGGACTCGGAAGGACTCTCCGCCTGGATCACGCAGGACCGCAAGTTTTTCGCGATGTTGCAGGTCCTCCACGGCATGGGAGCCGACCTCGTGATCGGGGCGAACACCATCGTGGAAGTCAGCCACTCCCGCACCAACATTCCACGCCTGAACTGGGCCCTGTCCCGCATCAAGGTGGAGCCGGTCACCGAACAAGCGGCCAAAGCAGCAGCGGAGCTCCTCAAAGGCGCCGGGCTGCACGGTCACAAGTACGCCATCGACGCCACGGTCGCCGAGGTAGCACTGCGCCAGCCGAAGCCGGTCGCCCTCCTGACGTCCGACACCGACGACATGACCAAGCTCTGCGGCAACCAGGTCCGCATCATCCCGCTCTGACCCGCCGGCCCACCCGGAGCATGCAACTTGGCAGGTTCCGTTGCACTGCCACCACCCGTGCCTCATCCGTGCCCAGCGGAGCGGACAACAGCGGTCACGTACAGATCCCAGGGACCATAGCCATCCACCCCATCCAAGGGGAAAGCTCAGGTCAGAGCCCCTTCGACAGTCCAAGAACCGCTGATTCCCAAGCTCAGAGCGCGAGTTCGATTCTCGTCACCCGCTCTTGAAAGAGGGCCCAGGTCAGCGACCTGGGCCCTCTTCGTTGTCCATTCGCCGAGCGACGTGTCAGCCGCGCTTCTGACGCAGGTGGCGAGAGGCCGCGAGGCACGAGGACAGCCACGTCGCCTCAGCGCGATCGATGATCAGGTCGCCCACGGTGACCACCCCGTCCATCACGGTGCCGACCCGTATGGAATGGTCGCCGACGCGGAACAGCTGCCAGTCGGCATCGCTGTGCCAGAGCCGGCCGGTCCTCTCTCCCCGGCGCTGGGCGAAGACGAGTTCTTCCCCGTGCTCGTTGAGGAAGTAGCCGACGTAATCCTTGCCCGTGATCACGCCACCGCACAGGCGGGCCAGCAGCTGTTCGATCGCAGGACGCGCGTCTTCGGTCATGCCGGGGGCTCCTCGGTCTGGTGAGCAGGGTCCTGCTGCGCTGATGCGAGGGCCAACATCCGGGCTGCTGAGCCCAGCAGGGTTCCGTACGTGATCACCTCAATGCGTGCCGCGTGCGTGTTGTAGGTGCGCAGTGTCTCCGCGATCTCCTGGGAGGTAACGCCCCCACTTACGAACCTCGGATGCCCGATCACAACCGTCGCCGAGGCCCTACGAGTATCGACGCCATGGCGCGCGAGGATCCCCTTACGGTTCTCGTCCATGGTGCGGAGGTAGTTCTGCGCCTGCGACACCGCGTGGTGGGCCGCGGCACCCAACATGAGGTGGCCGCTGCGGCGTATCACCAGGTCCTTGATGTTGGCACGCTTGAGTTCCACCACATGAAGGGACCCGTCACCACGCAGAAGGGGGATGTCCAGAATCGTGTCCGAGGTGTACTGCCGACGTGCCAGCTCTGCCACATAAGCACCGCCGAAGATCCACTCCTGATTCTTCAGACGGGCGTGGAGTGTGCTCTCGGAGCTCGTCTCGTCCTCCACTGCAACCCGGAGAGCGTCGAGACCTGCTCTCCGGGCCTTCAGCTCCAGCAACTGGGCGAGCAACCCCGCGTCGGCGTCCGCCAGGAAGTCGCCTACCATTCGCGCGGCCTCGGTTGAGGCCGGTCGTGGCAGGTTCCTCAGGACCAGCTCCATGTGCCCGTACTGCTGGAGTCGCCTCCTCTCTCGAGTGGGCAGCCGGATCCCACCCTCCCCCGTACCGAGGCCCAAGTGGTCCACGGACAGGGCTATACCGCGAAAGAGGTCCCGAGCATCGGCCACCGTCGCCTCGGGGTTGTCCTTGGAGAGGGCGTCCAAAACGGCCACCGCTCGATCGGCGCCCATGGCCACCAGCCTGCGCATGCCCTCCTCGCTACGATGCCGAGCATTCTCGTCGTAGTAGTTCTCCAGGATTTCGAGGAACAGTTCGCCGTCGGCGTAGGCGGCGAAGCGCTGGAACCGCTGCGCAAGAGCGAAGTCCCCGAGCAGGAGAGATTCTTGGGCAACATCCTCCAAGGCGTTCACCAACGGCCTGCCCTTGCCGTACCCCGTCCTGCCGAAAGCAGGACCCATGATGCGCAGCACTGCATCGATGCGCTCCAGCACGCTCGGGTGCTCAGTGAGCTCCCGAGCTCCGCTGACCATCTGCCAGAGCGTAGAACCGGAACGGAAGGTCGTCATGCGGTGACCTTAGAAGGAGGCACTGACAACGACCCGGGGCGAGTGGATCGTGGCCGGACCGGCTCGATCAAACGAGTGTCCGCAGGGTGAGGCGGCCCTCCGCGCTCTGTGCCCCAACCGTGACCCTGGGAGCGGTGCACAGCAGCCCCAGGGTCCGAGACCTGAGGCCCCGTCGTTGTCTCGATCTGACGTCTCGCCTCGGCAGGATGCGGTCTCCGACGCACGCGCGCGCCACCCAAGGGGACGGTGTCACTACGTGCCAGTAGAGGCGGTGAACAGCGGACAACAGGGGGCCGCCAGGACGCTGAAGAGACGGGACCGAGTTGTCATTTGCACAGGTCAGAAGCCGTGCACAGGGCAGGCGCCGGGTGATTCCCAAGCTCAGAGCGCGAGTCGGACTCCCGTCACCCGTTCTGCGCGGAAGCCCCGGGCCGGCGGGCAGCCCGGGGCTTTGTTGCTGTCCGGGCCACCTGAGGGGCGGTGTGCCGTTCGCGTGCCAACGGGGTGGGGCGGCTGAACCCGGCGCCCGTCCGCACAACGTGACACTCCCGGCCCCGCACTGCGGGGCCGGTTGGGGCCCGGCCCGTCCGTTCGCTCAGGGCTGCGCGGTCGGCTGCACCAAGGACAGGTCTCCCGGCGGAGCCGCACTCCACGGTGCCGAGATCTCACCGTCGGGCTCCCAGCCGTGCCGCCGCATCCGCCGCGCGTCCTCCGTACGGCCTGCCAACTCCAGCAGCTCCGCGTACTGGTGCCAGGCGTACGGGTCACCGGCCCCCGAAGCGAGGCGGAGCCAGTCGAGCGCCTCGTCGGTGCGGCCTGCGGCGTGGAACAGCTCGGCCACGGTGGACCGCTGGTCCGGATAGCCGTCCTCGGCGAACCGGTCCGCGCACGACCTCAGCCAGGCGAGGGCCTCGTCCGGGCCCACGGCCGCCGTCATCAGACGGGCGGTCTGACGCAGGGCGTCCAGATTCCCTCCTTCCGCCGCCCGCCGGTACCAGGCGGCAGCCACCGAGGGCCTGCCCAGTTGCTCGTGCAGAGCGGCAACGTGCGCTGCCGCGTCCCGCCCGCCACCGGCCGCCGCATCCTCCTCGTACAGCGCCAGTGCTTCCTCCAGGCGGCCTTCCTGCCGCAGCGCCTCGGCGGCACTCGTTCCTCTCTCCCGGTGGTCTCCCCTTGCGATCACTTCCGCCTGGTCCAACAGGGTGCCCCACTCAATCTGTACTTCGGCGTCCTTGCCTTCCGGCCCTTCCGAGTCGAGAAGGCTCCGCAAACGGCATCGGAGTCGCGCGTCCTCGGCCAGGTGCTCAACCAACGCGCACCATGCCCAAGGAATCCTCACCTCCCCCTTTCTGCCTTCTTCCCCTGCGCGCGGAAGCAGCCAGGCCAGAACGGTGGCGCCGCTGTCACCGCGCTTCCGCATCAGGGCAGCCGTCTCGATCACGGCGTACCCGCCGTCGGCCTCGGCCTCCTGCCGGTAATGGGCGAGTGCTTCTTCCGTACGGCCCATTCGCTCCAGCAGGCCGGCCATTGCCCCTGGTCCGCCGGAGACACCGGCATCCGCGGCGCGTCTGAGGCAGGACTCCGCTTCCCGATGGTTTCCGACGTCCTGCAGAAGCAGGCCGGCGTAGAGCCAGCCATCGGAACGTCCCGCTTCGGCGGCTCTCCTGTGCCAGGCAACGGCTTCATCCGGTCGGCGGGTCATCTCCATGATCCCGGCCACCCGGGACATGGCTTCGGGGTCCCCGGCGTCGGCGAGGGGCAGACACCACAGGAGTGCCTCGTCGCATCTCCCCTCTTCCTCCAGGGTCTGGGACGCCGCCATGGCGGCCCTGGGCACTCCTGCTTCGGCCGCGGCCGTGAGCAGACGCAGGGCGACCCGCAGATGCCCCTTCTCCCTCGCCGACTCAGCCAGGGCTGTCAGGGACTCCCGCGCCGCGTAGTCCGCCAAGGTGTCCCACAGTCCCGCCGGCGGAGCGTTGGTCCGCCGGGTCTTCCTGCCGTGTTGGTCCAGGTACTCCGCGAGTCTGACCTTGTCCGTGTGGAGGAGGGGTTGTGCGGGTTCGCGGAGGGTGATGTGCGTGAGGGGGCCGCGGGTGCCGCGCCAGGTTTCGCCCAGTTCCGTGAAGGCGTGCTCGATGTCGCCGTCCGCCACCATCTCGTACTGCCGGTCGGTGAGGTAATGACGGACCGCCGCTTCCAGCAGCAGCTGCGGAAGAGCCACGTCGTGCCCGAGGCGGCGGGCGTCCATGGCCGATTCGATCAGGGCCCGCGACAGGGCTGTGGCGGTTTCGTACCGGTCGACGAGAGCGCGGCCACCGGCGAGGTACTGGGTGATCTGCCTCTGCTCGGCACGCTCCAGCGCCTCCTGGAGCCGGGGGTCCGCAGCGGCAAGGCGCCGCAGCTCGGACATGTCCGATTCCTCGAAGGCATCCGGTACCCGGTGGTGCTTGCCGGTGAGCAAGGCGCGGGCCTGCGCGTGCGGATCCCTGCGGTCACCTCTCCTGCGGGGCTTGAACAGGGTTGACCACTCCTCGGGCCGGGTCGTCCCGAGGACGAGCAGAGGGCCCCGCCGCAGGTCGGTGAGCACCTCGCGCAGCCGGGCGGCTGCCCGCTCGCCCAGGTCGCCGCTCAGGAACCGGTCGATCTCGTCGAGCCACAGGACGGTGCGGGGAGCGACGTCGTCCAACGCGGCGATCAGGGCCTCAGCGGCGGTCGGTACGAGGGGATGGACGAGCCGCCAATCCGAGGGGAGCAGGCGGAGCGCTTCCCAGCACGCCCTTGTCTTTCCCGTGAAGGGTTCACCGACGAGTACGGCGATGGCGCCGGCCTGGTCTCCGTCCTCGCGCTGAGCAACACTTTTCACCGCGTCGGAAAGCCACTGGTCGTGCTTGCGTTTGGCGTAGAGCGGCAGGAGCGGCAGGTCCGAGTCGGCGCCACCGCCGTCGACAGCCTCGTGCACTTCCAGGGCAAACGGATCGGTGAACTCGCGGATCGGCCGGCCGGAGCCAGCCGGAGCCGAGCGGAGCTTCCGTATCGGCTGGGCCCTCTCCAGCAGGTTCCGCCAGTAGCGCTCATCGGGTTCCTCACCCGCCCAGGAGCTCCACAGCCGCACCAGCGCCAGAACGTCGTCGCTGCTCCTCTCGCTCGGGACCTGGGGATCCCTGTCCCTTCGGAGAGGCACCCAGGCGCTGATCCGCTGGCTCTTGACCCTCCTGTTGTACGGAGGCTTGCCGAGCGCCTGGCTGACCTCTCTCCGTGAAGGCCGCCGGTCGGGCCGGCCGAGTACGGCCTCCGCACGCTGCTCCAGAGCACGCAACTGCTCGTAGAGCTTCCGGGAGTCCTGAGACCGCCGTGTCACCCGCTCTCCCCCTTTTCTGCCCGGCGCCGCTCCCTGTCCCACCCGCAGCGGGCACAGCGGGCACCTCGCCGGCCAGCAGCGTAGAAGGAATTCGCCCGGTGTGCCCGCCGCTCCGGGTTTCTGCCACAACGCCGCAGAAAACTCGGGCCGAGAGCTCGGAGCAGTACCGGGCGCGACCGGCCGGAGGAGACCCCGATGAGCAGGATGACGCAGCGGAAGCGACAGCACACCGCCCGCAGACTGGGACGCGCCGCCCTGTTCGGCGCCGTACGCGGGGTTGCCACCGCGGCGGGCTCGGCCCTCGTCGCGTGCGGCCTGGTGTGGTGGCAGAGCAGGTGAGCGAGCCGCCGCCCCTGTACGGGGAAGCCCCGGGTCCGGATCGCCCCGGGGCTTCCCCATGAGGTGCGGTCAGTGGTCGCGGTGGTGGTCGGCGGCGTGGAGGCGGCGATGGGGCCCCGGGGTGGCGGTGCCGTCAGGCGCGGCAGTGTGGCCGACCAGGAGGCCGGGGGTCTGGGGACAGGCCCGGGGCCGGGGCCGGGGCCGCAGGGGCGGTGGCGACGAAGGCCCAGGACGATGCCCCGGGCCTTCTGTGCTGCCCAGCCCACTCCCACGCCGTCCATCCCTCGCGCCGGTGCTCGGGAACCACAGCTGTACGGGCCTGGCGTCGCCGCCGCCGGGCAGATGCTCGACCTTCAGGTGGTTCACGGTGGCGCGCCTCGCGGTGGTGCGCCGACGTGACCGAGCCAGAAAGGCCCACAGGACCGTGGAGACCTTGACCACATCTGGCTCGGAGCGGGGATGCCGAGGCAACGCGCGAAGGTTGGCGACGGATGGACACCCCGAGCCTATGAACAGGACATGACGTGACAGACGTGAACGCCAGCCGCGCAGCAGCCACCCTCTCGCGCCCGTTCGCGGTCCGCGGGCTCACCTCGCGCAACCGGATCGCCATGGCGCCCATGACCCGGCAGTTCTCCCCGAACGGCGTCCCGGGCCAGGACGTGGCGGACTACTACAGCCGACGGGCCGCCGGCGGTGTGGGGCTGATCATCACCGAGGGCACCTACATCGACCATCACTCTGCGGGCACCAGCGACCGGGTCCCGCGGTTCCACGGCGAGGACGCGCTCACGGGCTGGGCCGGCGTCGCGGACTCCGTGCACCAGGCGGGCGGCGCGATCATCCCGCAGCTGTGGCACGTGGGTGTCACACGCACCGAGGGTGCCCCGCCGGTGGCGGACGCGGAGCCGGTCGGCCCCTCGGGCGTGTCCCTGACGGGCGAGCCCAAGGGCCGCGCCATGACGCAGAAGGACCTCGATGACGTCGTCGCCGCGTTCGCCGACGCGACGGCCGCCGCCGAGCGTCTCGGCTTCGACGGCGTGGAACTCCACGGGGCACACGGCTACTTGATCGACCAGTTCCTGTGGGCCGGCAGCAACCGTCGTACCGATGCCTACGGCGGCGACATCATCGCGCGAACCCGTTTCGCGGCCGAGATCGTAGCGGCCTGCCGCGCGGCCGTGTCCGACTCCTTCCCCCTCTTCTTCCGCATGTCCCAGTGGAAGATGGATGCCTACGAGGCGAAGCTCGCGCAGACGCCCGAGGAACTGGAGGACCTGCTCACGCCGCTGGCCGAGGCCGGTGTCGATGTCTTCCACGCGTCCACCCGCCGCTACTGGCTGCCGGAGTTCGACGACTCCGACCTGAACCTCGCCGGATGGGTGAAGAAGATCAGCGGCAGGCCGACGGTCACCGTCGGCTCAGTCGGCCTGGACGGTGACTTCTTCAACGCTTTCCAGGGCAACAACTCCAAAGTCACCGGCATCGAACAGTTGCTGGACCGGATGGAGCGCGATGAATTCGACATGGTCGCCATCGGCCGTGCGCTGATCGCCGACCCCGAGTGGGCAGCGAAGACCCTGGACGGGCGCACCGAGGACATCACGCCTTTCGGCGCGGAGATGTTGAAGACCCTGCACTGATCAGGTCGTGACGGGGAACGCGGCGGGTCAGCACCCGGGCACTGTCACCTCTCCGAACGCACTGACGGTTGGGACCGGGTGCTGGCTGCGTACTCAGGTTGATGCCCGCAGCCAGGCGCGTCGTTGTGGGCACGCTTGCGAAAGCAGTGTGCTTGATGGTCCGGTGAGCCGATCAGCGACACCCAGGTTGTCAGGACGGTCGCACTCTCAAGGCCATGTACTTCCGAGTGTTCGTGCCCCACCCGTGCCCTCCGGAGCGGCCAACTGCGGTCAAGCACGGTTCTCAAAGACCATGCCAAGCTCACGCGCTGCAGGCCAAACAAGCAGGCAGAGGCATTTCGATGGCCCCAGCGCCGTAGATTCCCCAGCTCGGAGCGCGAGTTCGGCTCTCGTCACCCGCTCCATGCGTTCCATACGGAAGCCCCGGGCCGGCGGCCGGGGCTTCTTTGGTGTCCGGCCCGGTTCAGGCGCCGTGCGCCACCCTCGCACCACCCGCCACCAGCGCGTCATCCGGCACCCGAGGTGCCGCGGCAGGAGGCCGGCCTTCGCGAGCCGGGCGACGGCATCGGCGATCGTGACGGGCGGGTTGCGCTTCCCCGGAGAGGCGAACGGGTCCGGGAAGACCTTCGTCACCGCGGCCGTCCCGGACGTCTCCGACCGGGACAGCAGGGTCGACCGTCGCTTCCCGCCTGATCACCTCGGCCGGACGCGCGGCGAACCGCCGCACCACCGGAAGCCAGTCCCACAGCTACGGGTTCAAGCAGGCCCTGTACTTCCCCGTCCGGAGCAAGTAAGTGCGGTGACAAGACCGGAGTGCGCCCCGGCGGCTCCGTCCCGCACCCCTTGGTCCGCTTTCCCGCCGCGCCCGTTGTGTGTTCTGCGATGCCAGGTCGAAACGTTTCTGCACGCTCGTACGCACCCCGCTCGCCCCGCGTTCCGTTCTCGACGGACTTCATGAGACGCAGCGCGGTCGCCCGCTCGCATCCGAATTTGCATTTGATCCTATTTTCCCCGCCGGCCTTGTCACGGCACCGATGTGTACAGGTAGCTATGTGCGTACGCCCGCTCCTTCGCTCCGGACTCCCGATGAGCCCTGGGCAGGGCGGCGGCGGACCGGCTTCCGGTGCGCCGCCGGCCAGGGAGACGGCCGTGACACCCGTACGTGAGGAGAAGTCATGAAGAAGGCATACGAAGCACCGACACTCGCCCGGCTCGGGACGTTCCGGAAGAAGACCGGGCTGCTGCAGTTCAAGGGCAACGACCGGCTGCTCCTGAGCAAGAACTGACGGCCGAGGCTCTGATCCGACGTCATGACTGAGCTGCACGAGAGTGCGGGGGCGGGCCCCGGTGACGCGCACTTCACGGTCTTCACCGACCGTGAGGACGCGGCCGCCGTGGCCCGCTCCCTCTCCCTCCCCGGAACACGGACCCTGAAGCACGCCTCGGGCCGGCCCTGGCTGGTGGGGCAGTGGCACGACCAGGAGATCGTCACCGCGCGCGCCGGCCGCACGGCCCTCGCCGTCATCGGCTGCTGTCCGGTCGGCGCCGCAGAGCTGGAACGGCATGCCGCGCGGCTGCGCGATCTCGCCGGACTCGACGCACTGGCCCGCTCCCTCCCCGGGAGCTTCCACCTCGTCGCCGCGCTCGACGGGCGGATCAGGGTGCAGGGCACCGCGTCCGGTCTCCGGCTGGTCTTCCATGCCCACGTCGGCGGAACACAGGTGGCCGCCACCCGCGCCGACGTACTCGCCACCGCTCTGGGCACCGCCCCGGACGAGGAGCAGCTGGCCGTCCGGCTGCTGTGGCCGGTTCCCCATCCGCTCGCCGAGGCGCCCATGTGGCGGGGCGTCACCGCGGTGTCCCCGCACGACGCGCTGATCGTCGCGGCGGACGGGCGGACCGTACGCCACTCGCGCTGGTGGACACCGCCGGAGCCGGTGCGCACGCTCGCCGACGGCGCACCCCTCGTCCGTGAAGCCCTCGCCGAGGCCGTCGATGCCCGTACCCGCCAGGGAGGCGTGGTCAGCTGCGACCTGTCCGGCGGCCTCGACTCCACCTCCGTCTGCTTTCTGGCCGCGCGGTCACCGGCCCGCGTGGTGGCGAGCACCTGGCCGGGGCGCGATCCCGCCGACACCGATCTGTACTGGGCCGAACAGGCCGCCCGGTCCCTGCCGGACGTCGAGCACGTCGTCTGGGACGCCGACGCCTCGCCGCTGGTCTACGGCGACCTGCTCTCCATCGACGACCTGCTGGACGAACCGACCATCGGCGTCATGGACCGCTCACGGGTCCTGCACCACCTGCCCGCCCTGGCCGAGCGCGGCAGCCGACTGCACCTGACCGGCATCGGGGGTGATCACGTGGCCTGGTGCTCCGAGGCGTACTACCACCGGCTGCTGCGCACCCGCCCGTGGTTCGCCGTCCGCCAGTTGCGCGGCTTCCGGGCCCTGTGGGAGTGGCCGCTCGCGGACACGGCACGTGCGCTGGCCGATGCGCGGCCGTACGGGAAGTGGCTGGCCGACTCCAGCGGTCGCCTGCGGAGCCCCGCGCCCGCCACCGTCAGCACCGGCCTCGGCTGGGGCATGCCCCCTCGTCTCTTCGACTGGGTCACCCCCGACGCCGAACGGGCCGCCCGGCGGGCGCTGCGCGAGGCCGCCGCGCACGCGGTCCCGCTCCACCCGGACCGCGGCCTGCACACCGATCTCGAACAGATCCTTTCCTGTACCCGCATCCTCCGCCAGTGGGACCGGATGGCGGCCCGGGCCGGGGTGCCGATGGCCTCACCGTTCCTCGACGACCGGGTGATCGAGGCATGCCTCGCGGTCCGCCCGAGCGAGCGCGTCACGCCCTGGCGGTACAAGCCCCTCCTGACCACCGCCATGAGCGGGATCGTGCCCGACGTGTGCCTGCGGCGTACCAACAAGGCCGCCGCGTCCATGGACGCCGCCGACGGACTGCGCGAACACCGCGCCGACCTGCTGGCGCTCTGGGAGGGCTCCCGGCTGGAACAGCTCGGACTGGTCGACGGCGCGGCCCTGCGCCGGCTGGCCCAGCGGCCGGGCACACCCGAACTGCACGAAGCGATCCTCTACTCCACCATCGCCGCCGAAGTGTGGCTGCGCGGCCTCGACCGGACGACCGGGCGCAAGGCGCCCGCGTCCTCATGACCACAGCTCCCAGCGGAAAGGCACACACATGGCACTGAAGTTCGGCGCCGATGTCTCCACTGCCGAGACCGACTACGGCACGGTCCTCCTGGACGAACGCGCCGGGGAGTACTGGGAGCTGAACCCCACCGCCACCCTGGTGGTCAGCACGCTGATGGCGGGCGGCGACGAAGCCGACGCGGTCGCCGCGCTCACCGACGCGTTCGACATCGGTCCCGACCGGGCGAAACAGGACGTCGACGCCCTCGTCCGGCAACTGCGGGCCTCGGGGCTGGCCCGATGACGACACCCAGCGCACTGGAGAGGCCCTCCGGGGTCCCCTTCGCGCGGCGGCTGGCCGCCCGTGCCGTCCTGCTGCCCGCCGTCGCCCTCTCCCTCCTGCCGCCCCGCCGGATCCGTGCCGTACTCGGCCTCGTCCGCCGGGGGGCCACCCCGGCCACCGCCGCACAGGCCAAGAACGCCCGGGACGCGATGTGCGCGGTGAGCCTGCGCTGCGCCGGTCCGAAGGGCTGCCTGCCGCGTTCCCTGGGCGCGGCGCTCGTGTGCCGCCTCTCGGGGACCTGGCCGACCTGGTGCACGGGGGTGCGTGTGGTGCCGCCCTTCACGGCGCACGCCTGGATCGAGGCGGACGGCCGCCCCGTGGACGAGGACGTACCCGACGACTACTTCACGCGGTTGATGACGGTCGCCCTCGCGATCCGACCGGATCGATGACCGGCACCGACGCGGACCCGGCTCAGCCGGCGGCCAAGGACGATCGCTCCACCCGGGCCGCGGTCGCCACCATGTACCGGCTCACCACCGGGCACCGGGCCTCCGTCGCCGTCGCCACCGCGCTCACCCTGGTCGGCTCCGCCCTGGGACTCGCCCAGCCGCTCGTCGCCAAACACGTCGTGGACGCGAGCGGACAGGGACAGGTGCTGTGGCCGCTGCTGCTGCTCCTGGCCGCGCTGTTCGTCACCGAAGCGGCGACGGGCGCGGTGGGCCGCTTCGTCCTGGAGCGCATGGGCGAAGGCGTCGTACGGGGGCTGCGCCACAGCCTGGTGGCGCGGCTGCTCCGGCTGGAGATGAGGGAGTACGGCCGGCACCGCAGCGGCGACCTCATCTCCCGGGTCACCGCCGACACCACCCTGCTGAGGGAGGTCGTGTCCCAGGCGCTGGTCGACCTGGTGACGGGGGTCCTCGTCGCGGCGGGCGCCGTCGTCCTCATGGTGTGGATCGACCCGCTGCTGCTGCTCCTGGTCGCCCTCACGGTGGCCGCCGCCGCCGCGATCGTCGCTTCGCTGCTGAAGGGCATCAGGGCGGCGTCCGAACGTATGCAGAACTCCGTCGGCGCGATCGCCGCCGATCTGGAACGTGCGCTCGGCGCCCTCCCGATGGTCCGGGTCCACCGCGCCGAGGACCGCGAGGCGGCCCGCATCGGGGTACGGGTCGAAGCCGCCTACAGCGCGGGCGTACGGACCGCGAAGCTCGCGTCCGTGATGAGCCCGGCGGTCGAACTCGCCGTCCAGGGCTCCTTCCTGATCGTCCTGGTGATCGGCGGCCTGCGGGTCGACGGCCGCACCAACTCCCTCGGCGATCTGGTCGCCTTCCTGCTGTACGCCTCCTACCTGGTGCTGCCGTTGTCGTCGGTCTTCCGCGCGGTCGGCCTCATCCAGCGTGGCATGGGCGCCTACCAGCGCATCGAGCAGGCGCTGTCCCTGCCCGCGGAACCTCCGCAGGGGGAGACACCGGCTGTTCGGGCACGTACGCGCGAACCGGCCCGGCAGACCGCCTCGTCCGAGGAGCCCGCCCTCGCCCTGCGGGACATCGGCTTCGGCTACGTCCCGGGCCGGCCGGTGCTGCGGGACCTGTCCTTCAGCGTCGCGCACCGGCAGCAGGTCGCCCTGGTCGGCCGGTCGGGCGCCGGAAAGAGCACGGTCTTCGCCCTGGTGTCCAGGTTCTACGAACCGGACTCCGGGGCCCTGCTGTTCGACGGCCTGCCCGCCGGCGGACTGAGCCGCGCCGCCTGCCGTGAACGCATCGCCGTCGTCGACCAGGACACCCACGTCGTCCACGGCACGCTGCGGGACAACATCACCTACGCCGTGCCCGACGCCACCGAGGCCGAGGTACGACACGTCATCGAACTCGCCCGGCTCGAAGGTGTCGTACGGCGGCTGCCGGGCGGCCTCTCAGGAGTGCTCGGCGAACGCGGCGGCACCCTCTCGGCGGGAGAACGCCAACGTGTCGCCCTGGCCCGTGCCCTGCTCGCCCGCCCCGCGCTCCTCCTGCTCGACGAGCCCACCTCCCACCTCGACACCATCAACGAGACGGCGCTCACCACAGTGATGAGGGACGTCACCCGGGAGTGCGCCGTGCTGGTGATCGCACACCGGCTCTCCACCGTGCAGCACGCCGACCGGATCGTCGTACTGGACAACGGCCGCGCCGCCGCCTGCGGACGCCACGAGGAACTGCTCACCAGCAGCCCCGTCTACCGCGAGCTGGCCGCCGGACAGATGCTCCGCCCGGCCGGCACCCGGACCTCCGCCGTCACGACCACCCGTACCCGCCCCCGCCACCCGCTGTGAACCGGTTCGAAGACCTCGTGCCACGTGCGTGCCGAGCGCGTCCGCCGGCCGGCTCGGGCGGGCGGGACGGCGGGCACGCGTACGCCGACGGAGGGCGGGCGCTTCGGCATGGTCCGGCCCGGTACGCCTGGTGCAGGGACGCGGGGGGCGACCGTACGCCGTCGATGCGCCCGTACGGCCCGGACCGGTACGCGCCGCTTCCCTCCGTCCACTCCCGTACGGGACGCCGGAGGCACACGGGGGACAACGCGGGGCAGCGCCCGTCCGGCGTCCTCGGGGCCTGTCCACAGCCACGGCTTTCCGCCGGCCTCCCCCACGCGGCTGTGGACAACGCGTAGCCACCCCGGCCCGTACGGCCCGGGGACGGGTCTGCTCAGGGGGGCGGCCCCGCTGTCCCCACGCCGCGCACGGCCGGGCGGCGCGGTGGGTACGGCGGGCACGGCGGGCATGGTTCGGGGCGGTCAGCGGATGGTGGTGAAGTCCGTGCCCACGACGAGGGTGACGGTGCCTGCCGCGGCGCTCGCCTCCTGCTTCGCCGTGACACCGGGCAGCCGGGACGCGAGTACCCCGGCCTGCTCTGCGAGGCCCTGGGGATAAGTGACCGCGCTCTTCTCCGCGGAGGCGGGGGCGTTGCCGGTGCCGGTGACCGTGTAGCCGGCGGACCTCAGCGTTTCGGCGACCTTCGCGGCCTGGCCGGGCATCCCGCTGCCGTTGAGGACCTGTACGCGCACCGTGGCGGCGTACACCGGTCCCTTGGAGTCGGCCGTCAGCTTCTCCTTGTCGACCTCCTGGTCCTTGGCCAGCGAGGTGAACAGGTCGGCGGCCTGCGGGTACTGCCACACCACGTTGGCCTTGTCGGAGGGATCGTCCGCCTCGCGCCCGTAGTTCGGCACGGTCAGGAAGGTCAGCCGGTCGCTCGGGATGCTCTTGATCTCGTTCGCGAGGCCGGTCAGCGGCTTGATCCCCGCCAGCTTCTCGTCCGTGGTCAGGGACTTGGTGGCGGAGTCCAGGAATCCGTACAGGGCGGCCGGGCTGGTGAGCTTCTGCTTCGCCTTGGCGGCGAGGGCTTCCATGAACTCCTGCTGGCGGCCGATGCGTCCGAGGTCCGAGCCGTCACCGACGCTGTAGCGGGTACGGACGTACCCGAGGGCCTGCTCGTCCTGGACGGTCTGGCACCCGGCCTCCATGTCGAGGTGCGCCTTCTCGTCACGGATCGCCGTCCCGGGGCAGACCTCGATGCCGTCGAGGGCGTTGACCATGCCCTTGAAGCCCTGGAAGTCGACGGACATGAAGTGGTCGATCCGCAGACCGGTGGACTGCTCCACCGTCTTGATCGTGCAGGCGGCGGCTCCCGCGACCTCGCCGCTCGTGCCTCCGATGGCGAAGGAAGTGTTGATCTTGGCATGGCGGGGGCCGGACGTCGTGCCGTCGCCGCGGTCGCAGGCCGGGAGGCTCACCCACGAGTCGCGCGGCAGGGACACCACGGTGGCCCATTCCCTGTCCGCGGACAGGTGCATGACCATCAGCGTGTCCGAGTGCATGGTGTCCAGGTCCCGGCCGTACTTCGCGTTCTTGCCGTCCCGCGAATCGGAGCCCACCACCAGGATGTTCTTCGAACCCGGACTCAGATTGACCGGCCTGTCGCCGCCCAGCTTGTTGTCCAGGTCCGCGGAATTGATGTTCCCGTCCAGGCCCGTGTAGACCCAGGCCCCGGCCCCTGCCGCCGCCAGTACGAGAACGGCCAGCGTCCCGCCGGTCCACAGCGCTATTCGCCCGCGCCGGGTCAGCCGGGCCGGCCGCTCCTCCACCTTGCGGCGGCGCCGTGTCGGCTGTGCCCGGCGACCGTGCCGCCGCCTGTCCTGCGTACCCACTCTGGCGTCCTCCGGGCCTTCGTATTCGTCCGTCCTCGACCGCCGTTGCATGCGATGCGTGAACTTTACAGTCGCGCAGAGGGGGCAAATCCGTCAGGCGAAGACACCCCTCGGCCAACGGCCCGGATCACCGTCCCTGTTGGGGAGGGGGCGCAGGAATTTCTCGTCGCACGACGAGAGGGACGACACAGAAACCGGAGAGGACCGCATCGCGGTCGCCCCGCCGGCCGGGCAGCTTGCGCACGCGCAGGGCCACCGGGCCGGCCGCGCCCGCCACCGGTGTCCGCCCGGGGGACCGGCCGGTCCGGGTGCGGGTCACCGCCTGCTTCTCGTACGGCCCGGTCAGGACTGCGACGACCGTGGTGTACGCCGGCTCCCGCCGAGCCGCTTCTACGTACACCCAGGCGGCCGTCACGAGCCCCGGCGCCGCAGGAGCCGTCAAAGCCTTCGGAGCCTTCGGGGGCAGGCCGTCGGGCAGGAACCGGAACACTGTGCCCGGTGGCACTACCGCATGACGATTACCCGGCAATCAGGAGGAAGGCCATGGCTGTTGACGTCCGTACCAAGGAGAAGGCCCTGCGGCTGCGCGCCCTGGGCGAGGAGATCCTCGTACTGCCGAACGCGTGGGACGCGGGCAGCGCGGTCGTGATCGTCGCGGCGGGCGCGCGGGCGGTCGCCACGACCAAGCGGCGGTGTCGCCTGGTCGCTCGGGCGCCGGGACGGGCAGCAGGCCACGCGGGCGGAGATGCTGGGGGCGGCCGCCCGGATCGTGGCGGCCGTGGACGTGCCGGTGGCCGTCGATGTCGAGGGCGGTTACGACGACGTCGCGGCGACGGTACGGGAGGTGGTCGCCGCCGGTGCGGTCGGCATCAACCTGGAGGGCTCCAGAGCGGCGGGCGGGCCGCTGTTCACCGCCGGGGAGCAGGCGGAACGTATCCGCGCGGCCCGTGACGCGGCGGCCGGTGCCGGGCTGCCGGAGCTGGTCGTCAACGCCCGTACCGATGTCTACCTGTTCGGCATCGGTGAGGAGGACGGCCGTCTCGCCGAGGTGACCGCCAGGACCGCGGCGTACGCGGAGGCGGGCGCCGACGGCGTCTTCGTCCCCGGACTCCTCGATCTGGACGTCCTGCGCGAGCTGGCCCGGGGTCCGCTGCCGGTGAACGTCATGGCGGGGCCCGGTGGTCCGGCCGTCGCCGAGCCGGCCGAAGCCGGAGTGCGCCGGATCAGCGTCGGCACGGGTGTGGCGCAGGCCGCGTACACCGCGGCTCGTGACGCCGCCGTGGAGCTGCTGGGCGAGGGAAGTTACGGGGCGCTGGACGGTTCGCTGGACTTCTCCGCGCTGAACGGCCTGTTCGGGAAGTGACCGTACGGGCGGCCGGCGGTGGGCCGGGGTCTGCCGGTCCGGGGTCTGCCGGTCCGGGGTCTGCCGGTTCAGGATCTGCCGGTCCGGGGTCTGCCGGTCCGGGGTGCCGGGCCTCATGCGCGCAGACGCAGGCGCTGTCCGGGGTAGATGCGGTCCGGGCCCTCGTCGAGGATGTGCCTGTTCAGTTCGTACAGGGCCTGGGTGCCGCCGGGGACATCGGCGTGGTACGCGATGGCGGAGAGGCAGTCGCCCTCGCGCACGGTGTAGGTGGGCCCGCCGACGGCTTCGCCGGAGCGCTGCGCCGGCACCCGGGACACCGCCGGGGGCTGGTAGGTGCTGCCGCCGGCGCCCGTGCTCGGAGTGCGGTGGGTGCTGCCGCCGGACCTCGTGCTCGGGGCCTGGGGGGTGGCGTCGGAGGTTCCCGAGCTTCCGGCGTGGGCCGCCGCGCGGCGGCCGCACTGGGGCCACGCGGACAGACCGACGTCCCGGGCTACGCGCTGGGCCACGGCGATCTGTTCCGACCGTGAGGCGAGGTCGGCGCGGGGGGCGTACTGGTGACCGCCGTAGGCGCGCCAGGTGGAGGGGGCGAACTGCAGGCCGCCGTAGTAGCCGTTGCCCGTGTTGATGTTCCAGCGGCCGTTGCTCTCGCAGGCGGCGATGGTCTCCCAGTCGGTTCCCGACGGGGCGGACCGCACATCGGACCGCGCATCGGCTCGCACATCGGCTCGCGCGGTGCTCTGACCGGCGAGCCCCAGAACGCTCAACAGGGCCAACAGCAGAGGCAGGATCGTTTCAGCAGTCCGCTTGACGAGGGGTGAAGGCGACATCCGGGTTTCCTCCGCTGTGCTCCGGCAGCGCCGTGACGCAGTGGTCGTCACGGCCGATGGGCATGCAAGGAATAACCCACCGATATGCTTTTAGGTGGGTATGCGGAGTTCGACGTGCGGGTTTTCACCCGGGTGGAGGCTTGTCCCGAGCGGCGGCCGACCCCCCTTGACCGCCGCCGACGCGGTGGCGGCGTACAGCGCACCGGAGCAGATGCCGGGGCCGGTACGGTGGCGCGCTGGAAGCTCCTCCTGCACCCGCAGTTCCTGACTCTCCGCGGCATCCCCTTCGCCGCCCCCCTGTCCCTCCACGCGCACGCCTTCTGGCTCCTCGGAGCCCGGTGCCGCCGTATCGCCGCCCTGCCTTCCGTACGCACCCGAAGGACTCCCGTGAGCGCCCGCGCCGCGCCTCGGGCCGGTCGCTGCGCAGGCGGGACACGGCGAGGGCGAGCTGCGGGCCGGCCGGGTCGCGGTAGTCGAGCGGTACGGGCAGCTCGGCGCACTCCTGTCCGGCGGGGCCGCCGTGCCGGGCGCAGGGCCGCCACGTCAGGGCGGGCAACGCGGTGGACGCGGCCGGGGCCGGGGCCGGGGCCGGGGCCGGGGCCGGGGCCGGGGCCGGGGCCGGGGCCGGGGCCGGGGCCGGGGCCGGGGCCGGGGCCGGGGCCGCGGTGGCCTCGCCGGCCGTGGTCGGGTCGTGGCGACGGCTGCGGCGGAGAGGGTGAGGAGGAGACTCTTGGTGGCCCTGCGGGCGTAAGTCGTGATGGGGCAAGGGTGGTTGGGCGGACTCCTCCTGCCCATGCGGCAGGCATGACACCGGCGGTGGGGGTGGCTCCCGGGCCGTCCCCGGCCGGTGCAAGGCGCACGGGGACGCGGAGGCAGGGAGGAGCACCGTCCGACCCGCCGCCGGTGAGCGTCGGTAATCGATCGTTCCGCAGATCGCCATTGTTCCGGGCCGGGAGCTGGAGGACCTTGGGGTGGTCACCGACAACCCGTCAGCGCATCTCCCCAAGGAGCCGTCATGGCCTGGATCTACCTGCTCGTCGCCTCGGTCTTCGAGGTCGTCTTCGCCCTCGGCACCAACGCCACCGACGGCTTCACCAAGCTCTGGCCGTCGCTGCTGACCGCCGCCGCGGCGGCCGGCGGGATCTTCTTCCTCAGCCTGGCGCTCAGGTCGCTGGACGTCGGCGTCGGTTACACCGTCTGGACGGGCATCGGCTCGGTCGGCACGGTCGCCTTCGGCACGGTGATCTTCGACGAGGACCTCGGTGTCGGCAAGGTCCTCGCGTTCGTCCTCATCATCGGCGGTGTTCTCGGCCTCAAGCTCGCCGACCGGCTCGTCGCCACCGCGTCGCCGCAAAAGGCCACGTCACTCGCCGCCTAGAGCCCCCTCTCCCCCTCTCCTGAAGGAGTACGTCATGCCCTGGATCTACCTCGCGATCGCCATCGTCTTCGAGATCGCCTTCGCCCTCGGCACCAACGCCACCAAGGGCTTCACCAAGCTGTGGCCGTCCGTCTTCACCCTGCTCGCCGCCGCCGGCGGCATCTACACGCTCAGCCTGGCCCTGAAATCCATGGACGTCGGTGTCGGTTACACCCTCTGGACCGGCATCGGCTCCGTCGGCACCGTCGTCCTCGCGGCCCTCATCTACAAGGAGAAGATCACCGCTCCCAAGCTCGCCTCATTCGCCGCCATCATCGGCGGCGCCGTACTCCTCAAGGTCTCCTCCGGCGTCTGACCCTTCCGCCTCCGGGCCCCGCACACCGGTGACGTCCCGGGCGGCCCGGGCGAAGGCGCGGATCCGGCTGGACTCCCCGGCGCCGCGCCACACCAGACCCCAGGACAGGAGCGGCGCGTCGTCGATCGGCAGGTAGGCGATGTCGGGCCGGGCGTAGAAGCGGGTCACCTGGGCGCCGACGGGGAAGATCCCCTCGCCCGCGGCGACCAGCGCGAGGATCTCCTGGAAGGTGCTGACCGTCGGCCCGCGCCGGATCACCTTGCCGCTGGGGGTACGGCTGGGAGTACGGGCCTCGATCCAGTAGTCCGCCAGCGTGGAGGTGACGCTGAGGACCGCGTCGCGCGCGAGGTCCTCCATCGAGACGGAGCGGCGCCCGGCGAACGGGTGCCGTGACGACACGGCCAGCATCTGCGGTTCGCGGACCAGGACCGGGCCGGTCACCAGGTCGTCCTCCCGGACCGGGAAGGAAGCGACCATCATGTCGGTCTCACCGTCCCTGAGCATGCTGAACGCGTCACCGAACTGGATCTCGCGGATGCGCACCTCGCAGTCGGAGTGGCGGGCCCGGAAGAAGTCGATGACCTGGAGGAGCACCTCACCGGCACCGGCGCCCACGAACCCCACGGTCAGCACCCCCTGGATGCCGCGGCCGGCGGCGATCGCCCTGGCGATCTCCTCCTGGATGCGCCGGTGGGCGGGTTCCACCCCGTCACGCAGCCGGCGGCCGACCGGGGTCAGGCTCACCCGGCGGCTGGTCCGCTCGAACAGCGGTACCCCGATGCGGCGTTCCAGTGTCTGGACGATCTGGCTGACCCTGCCCTGGGACAGCCCCAGCCGTTCGGCGGTGCGCCGGAAGTGGAGCTCCTCGGCCAGGGTCAGGAACGTCTCGATCTCATGCCGTTCCAATCCGTCCCCCACCGATGAGTTTCCCCGAACGACCGTTTCGCAGATCGCCATTGTTCCCGATGTGCGGCCGTCCGATCGTGGAGGGCCACCCTCCGGGACGAGACCACCCTCCGAGAAGAGACGGCATGCACAGGCAACGCATCAACCTGAACGTCGCCGCCCCGCACGGCTACCGGGCCCTGGCCGCCGCCGAGGACGCGCTGCGCGGGGAAGGGCTGCTCGACAGCCGCCTGCGAGAACTCCTGAAGATCCGTACGTCCCAGCTCAACGGCAGCGCGTACTCCCTGGACCGGCACACCGAGGAGGCGCTGCGGCTGGGCGAGAGCCCGCAGCGACTGAACCAGCTGGCCGGCTGGCGCGAGTCGGCCCTGATCACCCCCACCGAACGGGCCGCCCTCGCACTGACGGAAGCGATCACCCGGCTCGCCCCCGAGGGGGTGCCGGAGGAGGTCTACGGCGAGGCCGAGCACGTCCTCGGACCGCGGAACCTCGCCCACGTCATCATGACCGTCGCGCTCGCCAACGCCCTCGACCGCGTCTCCGTCACCGCCCGGATCCAGCCGCCGGACGCCCGTCACCCACCCGGACGCCCCGGTGGGTGACGCCGGCGCCGGCGCGGCGGCGGGCAGCTGACGGCCTGTCGGCAGCCACGCCCCGGCCTCGGTGGGATTCCTCGTTGCCGCCCTCAGATGCAGGGGCACCGGCCCGGTGAAGTAGGTTCAGCTGACTTGGGATTGTCAGAGTGAAATCGGGGTGGGTGCGCAAGTGCTGGTGGCGGACAGATACCGGCTGGACACACCCATCGGGCGGGGCGGGATGGGCGAGGTCTGGCGGGCCACGGACGAGGTGCTGGGCCGGCCGGTCGCCGTCAAGCTGCTGCTTGGCAACGGGGCCGACGCGTCGGCCGCGGCCCGGTTCCGCCTGGAGGCCCAGACCGCCGCCCGGCTGAGTCATCCGCACCTGGTGGCGGTGTTCGACTTCGGGGCGTGGGAGGACCAGTTCTACCTCGTCATGGAGCTCGTCGAGGGGACGAGCCTGGCGCAGACACTGGTCACCGAGGGCGCGCTGCGGGCCGACCGGGTCGCCTCGATCGCAGCCCAGGCGGCAGCCGGGCTGGCCGTGGCCCACCGCCAGGGAGTCGTGCACCGGGACATCAAGCCCGGCAACCTGATGACGAGCTTCGACGGTACGGTCAAGATCGCCGACTTCGGCATCGCCCAGTTCGTCGACGACCCCGCCACCGCGCTCACCACCGCCGGCCAGATCGTGGGCACCAGCCTCTACCTGGCGCCGGAGCGCGCGCTGGGCCGGCCCGCGGGCCCGGCCTCCGACATGTACTCCCTCGGCTGCGTCCTCTACCAACTGCTGGCGGGCCGTCCGCCGTTCCAGGCCGATACCGCTACCGGCACGCTGTACCAGCACGTCGACGCCGCCCCCGTACCGCCGCGCGAGCTCGGGATCGACGTACCCGGCCCCTTCGAGACGTACTTGCTGGGGCTGCTCGCCAAGCAGCCCGAGGACCGGCCCACGGCCGAACAGGTGGCCGACTGGTTCCGCCAGGACACCTGGCGGGGACACTCCCGGCCGCTCACCGCCCCGCAGCCACAGCCGCAGCCATCACGGCATCGGCAGCGGCAGCCGGCGCCGCTGCCGGCGGACCAGCCCGCGCCCGGGGCCACCAACACGTACGCCCTGCCGGCGACCGGCACGGCGCGGCCGGCGTCCCGGCGCCGCGCGGCGCCCGCCCAGCGCCCCAGTACGCGGGTGTTCGTACGGCGCAGACCCCGGGTCGCGAGTGCGATCGCCGGTGTCATCGCCTTCCTCGTGGCGGTACTCGTCGGGATGGCCTGGATGGCGCCCGACACCGGCTCCGCCGAAACCCCGGAGCCCGGCCCCGACATCACCGCGGAGTCCTCACAGGAGTGAGGCGGGGTGAGGCGGGGTGAGGAAGCACACGGTGGTGACCGTGTCCGGCACCCCCGCGGCACCGGTGGTCGGAAGTAAATGAAAAATTCCAGGAATGAGTGCGTGAGTCCCGGGCAGGAGCGCACCTTGAAGGGTTTGCAGACTTGATTGGGAGGGCGAGGACATGACGACGATGCCTGTGGGAGCTACCGACGTGATGACGACGGACACGCCGGCGCCGCAGCCGCAGGCGGAGTTGATCGGTGACCTGCCCTGGATCGAGGACGCGGGCAAGGTCGCGCCGAAGGACGCCCGGGCCCTGTCGCAGCTGTTCTTCGACCAGTTGCAGGTGCTCGAAGAGGGCACGCACGAGTACCAGTACGCCCGCAACACCCTCATCGAGATGAACCTGTCCCTGGTCCGGTTCGCCGCCGGCCGCTTCCGCAACCGCGGCGGCGGCGACATGGAGGACATCGTCCAGGTCGGCACCATCGGCCTCATCAAGGCCATCGACCGGTTCGACCTCTCCCGCGAAGTGGGGTTCGCCACTTTCGCCGTGCCGTACATCGTCGGTGAGATCAAGCGGTTCTTCCGTGACACCAGCTGGGCCGTCCACGTCCCCCGGCGGCTCCAGGAGCTGCGTGTCGACCTGGCCAAGGCCAAGGAGGAACTCTCCCTGCGCCTGGACCGCGATCCGACGGTGAAGGAGCTCGCCGAGCACCTCTCCCTCTCCGAGGACGAGATCATCGAGGGCCTCGTCGCCTCCAACGGCTACACCGCGGGCTCCCTCGACGCCCCCGGTGACGGCGGTGAGGGGTCCGACGCGAACGGGCGGACGTTCGCCGACCGGCTGGGCGAGGCGGACCCGGCGATGGAGAGCGTGGAGGACCTGCACACGCTGGCGCCGCTCCTGGAGGAGCTCGACGACCGCGACCGCCGCATCATCGAAATGCGGTTCGGCCAGGAGATGACCCAGTCGCAGATCGGCGAGGAGCTCGGCGTCTCCCAGATGCAGGTCTCCCGGCTCCTGTCGCGCGTCCTGAAGCGGCTGCGCACCAAGATGCTGGTCGAGGACTGAGCGGAGACCCCGGTGGACCTCCCCCGGCCGTCGGTGCCGGAGTACGGGCCGGTACCGGAGCCCCCGCCCGTACTGACAGCACCGCCTCCGAAGTGGCACAGTGGAACGATGCCACCCAGCCCTCCGTCGCGCCTCCAAGACCTGGCGCACACCGCTTCCGACGTGACGGACCTGCTCGCGGTCCTCTGGGGGAGGGCGCAGATGAAGGCGCCCTCCGGGCCGATCTCGCCGTCGCAGCTCCGTGCGCTGCTGGCGATCGAGCGCCTGGAGGGCGGCAACCTGCGGACGCTGGGCGAGGCGCTGGGGTCCAGTCCTCCCGCCACGAGCCGGCTGTGCGACCGTCTGGAGGCGGCCGGCCTGGTGGAGCGGCGCCTCAGTCCGTCCAGCCGCCGCGAAGTGCAGCTGTACCTGAGCAGGCCGGGGCGGGCGCTGCTCGGTGAGGTACGTGAGTGCCAGGTGCGGGAGCTCGGTCCCGTACTCGAAACGATGCCGTCCGAAGCCCTGGCGCAGCTGGCCACCGGTCTCGCCGCGTTCAGGGACGCCGCCGCCTCGGTGATCGACGGCGGCGCCGCGGACGACGCCCGTATGCGTGTGGTGCGCCCCGCCTGAGACGGGACGGAGGCCCGGGTGCCAGAGCCCACCCCCCACAACAATTATCATCAGAAGGCAATAGACCGTTCCCACCTCTTCGCGGACGCACCGGACAGCCCTGCGGACCAGGTCGACCGTGGCGAGAGGAGAGACCCGGACATGGGGACGCTCTCCGACCCCGCCCAGACCGCCCTGTGGAACTGGGAACAGCCGACCGTGCTGCTCATCGAGGACGACCCGGGCGACGCGCTGCTCGTCGAGGAGCTGGTGGCCGACGGCGGTGTCTCCATAGAACTGCGCTGGGCCAGGTCCCTGGCGGCCGCTCTCGACCAGCTGTCCTCGGACAGGCCGCACTGCATCCTGCTCGACCTCCACCTGCCGGACGCCCAGGGCCTGGAGGCCCTGGAGAAGGTCCTGGGGCACGCGGACGGCTCCGCGGTGGTGGTCCTGACCGGGCTCGCCGAGGAGCAGGCCGGTCTGGCGGCGGTCGCGGCGGGTGCCCAGGACTACCTCATCAAGGGACGGCTGGAAGCGGACCTGTTCGTACGCGCCATCCGTTACGCGATCCAGCGCAAGCAGACCGAGCAGGCGGCCTCGGCCCTCCAGGCCGGCCAGCTGCGCGCCCAGGAGAACGCCCGGCTCGAACGCGGCCTGCTGCCCACCCCCCTGCTGCTCGACAAGAGCGTCGAGGTCTGCGCCCGCTACCAGCCGGGCCGCGCCCAGGCGCTGCTCGGCGGGGACTTCTACGACGTCGTGCAGACCCCCGACGGCACGACGCACGCGGTGGTGGGCGACGTGTCGGGCCACGGCCCCGACGAAGCCGCCCTGGGTGTGTGCCTGCGCGTGGCCTGGCGGTCGTTCGTGCTGGCCGGGTCCCGCGGCGAGGAGCTGCTGGGCCTGCTGGAGCGGATGCTCGTCGCGGAACGCTCCGGACCGGAGATCTTCGCCACCCTCACCTGCCTGAGCCACACCGCGGGGGAGAGTCACGTGAACGTGTTGCGGGCCGGTCACCCCGGCCTGCTGATGCGCTCGCCGGACGGCGGCGTACACCTGGAGGAGGTACCGGGAGGCCCGGTGCTCGGGCTGCTGCCCGGCATGGCCAGGTGGCCGGTCACCCCGCTCCCGGTGGCGGTCGGCTCGGCCCTGGTGCTGTTCACCGACGGACTGATCGAGGGGCGCACCGGGCAGGGCACGGAGCGCCTGGGCGAGCAGGGGCTCCTCGACGTCGCCCGCCGCCACGCGCACCGGCCCGCCGACGCCTTCGTCGACTCCCTCATCCACACCGCGCAGACACTCGCGGCGGACAGCGGCGGACTGGCCGACGACGTCGCCGTACTCCACCTGGAATGGAAGAGCACCACGTGACACCCGTACAGCGCCGGCGCCAGGACCCGTCCGCCGGCCCCGAGCCGACCCGGCGCCTGACCGTGCGGGGCTGGTTCCTGCTCGCCCTGGCCGTCATGGGCGCCATGACCGTCGTCGCGGCCGGGGTGGGAGCGGCCGTGCTGTCGCGCACCACCGAAGCCGCGGACCACCTGGTCGACGACATCGCCCCGGCCCGCGCCGATGCCTTCCAGTTGCAGGCCGCCCTGCTGGACCAGGAGACCGGCGTCCGCGGCTACCTCCTGACCGGTGACAAGGCGCTGCTGGAGCCCTACCGGCGCGGACTCACCGCCGAGACCCGTGCGCGCGAACGGCTGGCGGAGCTGACCCGCCGCTCGCCCCGTCAGGCCGCCGACCTCCGCGCGGTCGACCGGGCGGCGCGCACCTGGCGCGAGGACTTCGCCGCCCCGGCCATCGCCGGCGAGCGGGAGACCGGCGACGACGCCGCCGCCTCCGTGGCCGAGGGCAAGCGGCCCTTCGACGTCGTACGCGAACGGCTCGACGCCCAGCAGACCCGGCTGGAGCAGGACCAGACCCGGGCGCGCGCGGCCCTCGAAGCGGCGCGTACCGAGCGGGACCGCGCGCTCTACGCCGTCATCGTCGCGTTCCTGCTGACCGGCGTGGCGCTGGCGGTCCTCCTGCACTTCACCGTCGCCCGTCCGCTCGCGGCGGTGCGCACGGCCGCCCGGCGCGTCGCGGACGGGGACTTCGACCACCACATCCCCGCCCGGGGGCCCGCCGATCTGCAGGCGGTCGCGCGGGCCGTGGAGGCGATGCGCCGGCGCGTGGTGACCGAACTCACCACCTCCAAGTCCAGCGAAGCCGCGCTGACCCGGCAGGCGGCGGACCTCGACGCCCACGCCGTCGAACTGCGGCGGTCCAACGAGGAGCTGGAGCAGTTCGCGTACGTCGCCTCGCACGACCTCCAGGAGCCGCTGCGCAAGGTCGCCTCCTTCTGCCAGCTGCTGGAGAAGCGCTACGGCGACCAGCTCGACGAGCGCGGCACCCAGTACATCGCCTTCGCGGTCGACGGCGCCAAGCGCATGCAGGTCCTCATCAACGACCTGCTCACGTTCTCCCGCGTGGGCCGTCTCAACGACGCCCAGGAGGCCGTGGCACTGGACACGGTCGTCGACCGGGCCGTACGCAACCTGGCCGCCGCCATCGAGGAGACCGACGCGCGCGTCGAGCGGCCGCAGGAGCTGCCGCAGGTGACGGGGGACCCGACCCTGCTCACCATGTTGTGGCAGAACCTGATCGGCAACGCGGTCAAGTTCCGCGCCCCGGAGCGCACGCCGCACGTGGAGATCACCGTCGACCGCGGAGAGGAGCCGGGCTTCTGGCAGTTCGCGGTGGCCGACAACGGCATCGGCATCCCCGCCGAGTTCGCCGACAAGGTCTTCGTCATCTTCCAGCGGCTGCACGCCCGCGACACCTACGCCGGCACCGGAATAGGCTTGTCCCTGTGCAAGAAGATCGTCGAGCACAGCGGCGGGCGCATCTGGATCGACACCACACGCGCCGAAGGCACCCGCCTGGTCTTCACGCTCCCCGACGCCGCGTCGCAGACGGCTTCGGAGCCGTCCGCCGAAGGGCCCCAGGAGGCCCCCGTCACCACCGGGAGAAACCCCGCATGACCACCCCGCAGCCCGAGCCGGTAGAAGTGCTTCTCGTCGAGGACGACGCGGGTGACGAGCTCATGACCCGCGAGGCGTTCGAGGACAACAAGATCGGCAACACCCTCCACGTCGTACGGGACGGCCTGGAGGCCCTCGACTTCCTCTACCGGCGCGGGGAGTACACGGACGCGCCGCGGCCCGACCTCATCCTCCTCGACCTGAACCTGCCGAAGTACGACGGCCGCCAGGTGCTGGAGCAGATCAAGTCCGACCCGGACCTCAGCCACATTCCGGTCGTGGTCCTCACCACCTCCTCGGCCGAGGAGGACATCCTGCGCAGCTACAAGCTCCACGCCAACGCCTATGTGACCAAGCCCGTCGACCTGGACCAGTTCATTCTGGCCATCCGTCAGATCGACGACTTCTTCGTCACCGTGGTGAGGCTGCCCCGCCACTGACCTCCGCCCCGGTCCTGCTACGGCCCGGGTACGGCGCCGATCGCCGCGTCCCGGCTGTCGCGGATGATGAAGGCGGTGTCCAGTCCCAGGACCCGCAGCAGGCGCAGGACCGGCGCCGGGGGCGCGGCGAGGCGCAGGCGGTCCCCGAGCCGGGGACGCGCCCGCAGCAACGCGTTGATCATCGCGGTGTCGGCGAACCGGACGGCCGACAGGTCCAGTACGACCGGCGCCTCTCCCTGGCGCCCGGCGCGGTCCAGCGCCAGGCGCAGGGGTTCGACGGAATTCAGGTCCACTTCGCCGCGCAGAGCGAGAATGTGAGCGCGTTCGGATCGGTGGCTGACAAGGAGCATGCGCTGATCGGTGCTACAAGTGTGCACAACTGGCCCCTCAGATGTGGCAGCGGAAACCGGCTGGTGCCGGCGAGGCTGCCCCGATGGTGCGGCAGAATCACCCTAGGGCGAACAGTTGCCACTTGGCAACACTCCCTACTTGTCAACAGTTCGCACCGACCCCCAGTACCCCACTCCTGACAAAAGAGGCCGACCGACCGTGACGTCTTTCCTGGCCGTGGAGCGTGCCGTACGCACCGCCGCACCGCACGCCCTCCTCGATACGGCACGTGCCGCGCTGGTCGAGCACTATGAAGCCACCTCCGTCGACCTGCTGATGGCCGACTACAGCCTCACGGTCCTCCAGCCCGTCACCGCCCTGCCCCACACCGCGCAGTCCTTCCCCGTCCACGCCAGCCCCGAAGGCCGCGCCTTCGGCAGCCAGGAGCCGTACGGGCAGTACGTCGCCGAGGACGGCGCGGTGGACCTGCACCTTCCGGTGACCGTGCGCGGGGACCGCCTCGGCATCCTGACCGTGAGGCTTTCCAGACACAGATGCACGCCCGAGACCATCGAAGAACTCACCGAGATCGCCGAACTCCTCGGCCACGAGATCATCGTCGCCGAGCGCGACACCGACCTGTACCTCCAGGCCCGCCGCGTCAGCCGCCTCACCCTGGCCGCCGAGATGCAGTGGCAGCTGCTGCCCGGCCGCGCCTGCTCCCGCCAGGAGTACGCCATCGGAGCCCAGCTGGAGCCGGCGTACGCCATCCACGGCGACAACTTCGACTGGGCCACCACCGCCGAGACCCTCACCCTCACCGTCACCAACGGAATGGGTGAGGGAATCGAGGCGTCCCTCCTCACCAACCTCGCCGTCAACGCGCTGCGCAACGCCCGCCGCGCCGGGATCGGCATCGCCGACCAGGCCGCGCTCGCCGACCAGGCCATCTACGGCCAGCACCGCGGAGCGGCGTACGTCTCGTCCCTCCTCCTCTCCTTCGAACTGGCCACCGGCCGGGCGCAGGTGGTCGACGCCGGGTCCCCCCAGCTGTGGCGCCAGCGCGACAAGACCGTCGAGCGCATGACCTTCGAGGCGCAGCTCCCGCTCGGCATGTTCGACGAGACGGCGTACGTCGCCCAGGAGTTCCGCGCGCTCCCCGGCGACCGGCTGATCTTCGTCAGCGACGGCGTGTACGCCGCCGCGACCCGCGCCGGAGAGGCGTACGGCGAACGGGCCCTGGCACGGGCCGTCCAGGCGGCCGGCCTCCTGCCCGCCGCGGCCGTCCCCCGCGCGGTCCTGCGCGAACTGGCGTCGACCCGCGACGCCGACGTGGACATCGCCGACGACGCCCTCGTCGTGTGCCTGGACTGGTTCGGCCGGAACGAGGGCTGAAGTTAACGCGGTGTGAAACAGGGCAGAAGCCCCAAGGTCACCGGAGATTGATTTCCTGCCACCGAGGGTGAACTACATGAACCACCCGCACGCCATCAGTGACCACAAGAGCCACCGGGTCCGCTTCGCCCACCGGACGGTCCGTCCCGCCACGGCGGGCGAAGCGCGCGATGCCACGCGCGCGTTCCTGTCCGGCCTCGCCCAGGTGCCCGGCCCGGAGACCACCGACAACGTAATACTGGTGGTCTCCGAGCTGGTCACGAACGCGCTGCGGCACGCGGGCGGCATCACCAAGCTGCGCCTGGCAGCGGGCCGGACCACGGTGAAGGTGACCGTGCAGGACCCGAGCCCGGCACGCCCACGCCCCCGCCACCCCGACATCACGGGGTACGAGGGCGGCTACGGCCTCACCCTGGTCAACTTCCTGTCCCGCTTCGTCACGGTCGCCCCGACCTCCGAGGGCGGCAAGAAGATCTGCGCGGCCATCAGCATCTAGAGCACCCAGCGGGCCGAAGCCGCCACCGCCGCGACGAAGGCGGAGAAGGCGGCGGGGGTGACGGTGAAGGCGGGGCCCTCGGGGTCCTTGGAGTCCTTGGAGTCCCGGACCGCGATGGGGGCGGAGAGGCCGGCGACCTCGACGCACTCGCCGCCGCTGGTTCCGCTGTACGTCGACTTGCGCCACTGGGCGCCCGTCAGGCTCCGACCGGCCTCCCCAGCGATCCTCCACCACGCGGGCGGGCAAGACAGCCGAGTCCTCAGGAGAGAGCCGCAGTCTGCGGGCGAGCACATCCGGCCGAACGTTCCCTGATCACTTGGGAGTCCACCCCCATGCGCCCGGAGTCACAGCTCTCCGAGAGATGTACGCCGTCCGCGCCTCCGTCTCCGCGTACGGTCGGCGCCGTAGGAGTCGAGCGCGGAGGCATGGGGATCGAGGCCACGGATGGTGGCCGTACGGGTTCTCCCCGACTCAAGATCAAGATCACACAACGTAATGTTTTCTTCCAGCCGTGGCCGAGCGTAGCCAGGAGGCCACATCCTGGTGACGTGAATCACGTAACTGGTGAACAGAGCAGGGAAGTTGAGACCCCGGGCTACGGGGCGAGCTTCACCGTGGGTGAGCATTCGGCCCGGCATCTGCGGCGCATCCTGCGGTCGTATCTCGCGAGCTGGGCGCTCGCCGAGGTCTCCGACGCGGCGGAGCTGGCGCTCACGGAGCTGGTGGCGAACGTCGTGCGCCATGTGCCCGGAAGACACTGCTCGGTGCTGATCCTCCGCGCGGAGGACGGCGTGCGCGTGGAGGTGGCGGACACGTGCCCGCGGCTTCCGGAGGCGGGCAGCGCGGGGCCGCTGGACGACGGCGGGCGGGGACTGGCGCTCGTGGAGGCTGTCAGCGACCGGTGGGGGGTGTTTCCGGAACCGGGCAGGGGCGGCAAGACAGTGTGGTTCGAGTGCGTGCGTCGCTAAAACCTGATGCGGGCGGCGATCGGCAGGTGGTCGCTTCCCGTGGCGGGCAGCGACCACACCTCGGTGACGGTTGCCTTCCGGGCCATGATCTGGTCGATCCGCGCCACGGGGAACCGGGCCGGCCAGCTGAAGGCGAAGCCCCGGACCCCCGTGTCCACCCGCCGGACGACCGGGTCCAGCCCCCGGTCGTCCACCGTGCTGTTGAGGTCGCCCAGCAGGATCACCCGGTCCAGGGGTTCGGCGGCGACGGCGGCGCCCAGCAGAGCGGCGCTCTCGTCCCGCCGCCCGGAGCCGAACCCGGTCGGTCCGAGGCGTACGGACGGCAGGTGGGCGACGTACACGGCCACCGGCCCGCCCTCCGGCATCCGCACCTCGCTCCGCAGACCGCGGTTCCAGTCCGCCCCGATGCCGTCCGGCCTGATGTCCACAGGCCGCGTGCCCGCCAGCGGGTACTTCGACCAGATCCCGACCGTCCCCACCACCCCGTGGTGGGGATACTCCGGCGCCAGCGTCGCCGCGTAGGCGGGCAGCGCGCCGGGGGTCAGCTCCTCGAGGGCGATGAGGCCGGGGCGCGTCTTCATCAGGGCCCGCGCGGTGCCCGCCGGGTCGGCGTTCTCGTCGCTGACGTTGTGCTGGACCGCGACGACGTCGTACGCCGCCGGACCGTCCGCCGGCAGCAGCAGCCCGCCGAAGCAGCCGAGCCAGGCCACGACGGGCAGCAGCAGCGCCAGGAGGGCGGGGCGGGAGCGGCGCAGCAGCGCCAGGGCCAGCAGTACGGGGACCGCCAGACCGAGCCAGGGCAGGAACGTCTCCAGGAGGCTGCCGAAGCGGCCGCCCCCGTCGGGCACAGCGGCATGGAGCACCAGCAGACCGGCGACCACCGCGGCGAGCGGGACCGGCACACGCCCCCGCCCGCTCCACCGGCTTCTGTCGCGCTCCTGGCTCATCGCCCCGACCGTAGGGCCGCGCCGCTCACCACGGCAACTGCCGGAGAGTGACGGACGAAATGCCGGGAAGGCGGATGGAACGACGTACCCCAGCATCCAGACCCAGGAGGCGGACGGAATGACCCGGAGCGCTACCGAGACGACCGATGTGGTGGAACTGATCATCCAGGACCACCGGCGGATGGAGGACCTCTTCCACGCGATGCGGAGCGTGGAGGCGGACCGGGCCGCCGCGCTCCGCGAGTTCGCGGACCTGCTGATCGCGCACGGCGAGGCCGAGGAGGCCGAGGTCTATCCGGCGTTGCGGCGCTACAAGAAGGTCGACGACGAGGAGGTCGAGCACGGCGAGGAGGAACACACCGAGGGCAACAAGGCCCTGGCGGCGCTGCTGGAGGTGTCGGAGGTGGGTTCGGACGAGTGGGACGAGAAGCTGGAGGAGCTCTCGGAGGCCATCACCCACCACACGGACGAGGAAGAGCGCACCCTCCTCAACCACGCCAGGGAACTCGTGAAGGACGAGCGACGGGCGGAGCTCGGCGCGGCGTTCGTCCGCGAGCGCGACCGGCTGCTCCAGCAGAACTGCGGAAGCCTGGAGAACGTACGCAAGGTCATCGCGAACTCGGAGTGACCCCGGAGGCAGCCCGCCCGCCCCATCCGTCGGCCGATCAGCACCCGCCGGAAGCGGCCGTCCCGCCGGTACCGGCCTGAAGGACCTGGGCGGCCGGAGCGGCACAGCAGCCACCATCGCCCTCTTCCCCCGCCCCAGCGACTGCCGCGTCGGGCGCCTCGAACAGGCCCGAGCCGCCGCACACGCCCGTCTCCGGCAGGGTCGGTCCGACGCGCTCGGCCGCCTCCCGGTCCCACCCCCGCGCCGGGGCGGCCGTCACCACGCCCGCCCCGCCCCGCCCCGTACGTACGCACGCACGCGAAAAGGCCGGTACGCACACCCGATGGCGTACATACCGGCCTTCGCAGCCCTGCGCGGAAGGGCGGGCGCTGCCTCAGCTCCCGAGCGGCAGGCCACCGAGCGTCTTGGTGGCCTCCACGGCACCTTCGGCACCTTCCAGCACCAGCTCCTTGGAATCGCCTTCGTTGAGGTGCTGCACGGCCTTGGTCGCGGTCCGCGGGACGGAGTCGACGACAGCATCGCCCAGCTGGCCGGCGGCCATGGCCGGCGACGCCGCTCCCGCAGCGATCATCGAAATGGCAATGGCCGAAGCGGCCTTCATGTACTTCATTCCAGTAATCCTTTTTTGTGCTGGCGTAAAGCCACGACCTACGAATCCCATAACACTCTGACGCTGCTGTTCCATGCCACTTACACCTGGACTAACGAAGGCCCGGACGGAGAGAAACTGAAGCCCGGGACGCTTCTTGCGATTCACCCGGATGCCGGGATTGAAAAGGTCCGGACACGGCAATGGAGCAGGCTCCGGAGAACCCGCTCCATCGGACACACCGGCGACCGGCGGCTCAGACCCGCGCGGCCCTGCGACGGCGGACCATCAGCACTCCGCCGCCGAGCAGCGCGGCACTGATCGCGGCGGCAGTTCCGATCTCGCCGCTGCCCGTGTGGGCCAGCGCCGGGGCTCCGACGACCGAGGTCTCCTTCACAGGGGTCTCGTCGGCCGGGGCCTCGCCCGCCGGGACCTCGTGCACAACCGGCTGGACCTTGGGAGGTCCGTCGACGGACGGCTTCTCGCCGGACGGCTTGCCGACGGGCGGCTTGCCCCCGGGAGCCTCCGCACCGGGCTCCGCGTCGACCGGCGGCTTCGCAGTCGGCGGCTTCGCGGTCGGCGGCTTCGCCCCGGGGGTCTCCTCGCCGGGGTCCACGCCGACCGGCGGCTTCCCGCCCGGCGCCTCGTCGCAGGGCGGCTCCTCGCCCGACCACCCATGGCCGGGACCCCCGTCACCGGGGTGGCCGCCCTCAGAGCGCCCGTCACCCGAGTGCTCGTGGTCCGGGTGCTCCCTGTCCGGGTGCTCCCTGTCCGGGAACCCGTGGTCCGGGAACTCGTTGTCCGGGTGATCGATGCCGGGGTGCGCCTTGCCCTGGTGCCCCTTGCCGGGCGCGCCCTCGCCGTGGTCCCGGTAGGACGGCGGCATACCCTCCTCGCCGTTGGCACAGTCGTTGCCGACCGCCGGGTTGAAGGCACCGACGGCGTCGACGGTGTTGCCGCAGATGTTCACCGGAGTGTGTGCGGGGCCCTGGGCCGTGCTGCCGGACCCGACGCCCGACGAATTACCGGCTCCGCCGTGTGCCTGGACATCCGCGTGAGCGTAGCCGCCGGTCATGGCGAGGACCCCGGAGGCGGCCGCCGCAGCGAGTACGCCTCTGCTCAATACCTGTCGCACTTTGCCATTCCCTGTCTTTGATGCGTGCGGGTGAGCCGATTGCTCACGCGCGATGAGGGAAGTTCGATCGGCCGGACATTTCGTCCGGACTGAGAACCACTGGCTGACGCACTCGTTATCGACCGGTCAAGTCGCGGCGCACAGCCGTCGACATCCGTAACGATCGGAACGCGCCGAGGAAACTCGGCAAAAGGCTCTGTTTCCCTGACGTCACCCGAAGGCCCCGTCTTCTTCGGAAACCCGCTCCCGATGCGGAATTGAAGTCAGATAACCGGCCGAATCCAGCGGGCGGTCGGTGAAGAAGCGCAGTGCCAGGTCCGCGACCTCTTCGGCCTTTTCGAGTACGACCCAGTGATCGGCGTCCCGGATCATGGTGAAACGACTGCCCCGGATGGTCGCCGCGAAGGCGCGCTGGCGCTCCGGCGAGGTCACCGTGTCGTGCTCCCCGGCGAAAACCAGTGCCGGCACCCCGGACAGGCCGCCCGAGAAGTCCGGCCGTTCGCCGAGAGCGCGGCGCACGGAGTCCAGGACGTGCGGGGAGTGCGCGGCCGCGTGCAGCAAGGACCGCTTGACGTACCGGTGGGCGAGGTCTCTGCGGGCGACGTACCGTTCCGGATCGAGGCACATCAGGAGTTCCGTCACCAGAGTGGCGAAGCCGTCCCCGTCCCCGGCGGCGAGCCGGTCGGTGGCCCGCTGCCAGTGGGCCTGCTGAGCGTCGGTGAAGTGCGCCGGGACCCCGCCGAGGACAAGCCGGGCGATGCGGTCCGGGCTGCGCCGGGCACAGCGGAAGGCGAGGCCGGCGCCGTAGGAGAAGCCGAAGAGATTGACACGCGGCACGGCGAGCTCGTCGATGATCCGGGTGATGGCCGCGCACAGGAGGTCCGCGCTCGGGCCGGGCGGCAGGGGCGCCGCACCTCCCATACCCGGCAGGTCCGCGGTCACGACGGTCGCGACCGGTCCCAGCCGTGCCTCGATCTGGGGCCAGCCGAGCATTCCCTGCAGCGCGCCGCCGAGAACCACGACCGGTTCGGTGACCGGGCCGGTGACCGAACCGGTCCGCTCCAACAGGCGGTAGGAGTAGCGCAGCCCGTCCACCGACAGAGAGCGGACGGTTTCCTCAGGCACGCTTCTTCTCCTTTTCAACAGGCGGATCGCGGTCGCGTCCCACCCCCGGCCGGCTAGCCGCGGGTGAGGACGAGCGCGGCGTTGTGCCCGCCGAAACCGAGCGATGTCTTGACCGCGCAGTCGAACGCCGCCGGGCGGGCGGCCTTGGCGACCACCTCGACCGGGATCCGCGGGTCGAGCGACTCCAGGTTGGCGGTCGGGGGGACGAGTTGGTTCTCCAGGGCGAGCACGGTCAGGGCGGTCTCGATTCCGCCGGCCGCGCCCAGGGTGTGGCCGGTCATGGCCTTGGACGAGGTGACGAGGGGACCCGGACCCAGCAGCCGGTGCAGCATGGTCGCCTCGATGAGGTCGTTGAACACGGTCGAGGTGCCGTGCGCGTTGACGTGGCCGATGTCGGACGGCGTGACGCCCGCGTCCGTCAGCGCGGTACGCAGGGCGCTCTCGATGCCCTTGCCCTCGGGGTCGGGGGCGACAAGCGCGTACGCGTCGCTGGACGCGCCGTACCCGGCGATGCCCGCCCGGGCCCGGGCGCCGCGGGCCCGGGCGTGCTCGGGGCGCTCCATGACGAGCAGGCCGGAGCCCTCGCCGACGACGAAGCCGTCGCGGTCCGCGTCGAACGGCCGGCAGGCCGAGGCGGGGTCGTCGCGGCGGGTGGACACCGCCCGCAACTGGCAGGCGCTGGCGATCAGCAGCCGTGAGCAGACCGACTCGGCGCCGCCCGCCACGGCGATGTCGCAGACACCGGCGCGCAGCAACTGGTGCGCGGTGCCGATCGCCACGGTGCCCGACGAGCAGGCGGTGGAGACCGCCATGCTCGGTCCCCGGACGCCGAGGTCGATGCAGACGCTGCTGGCCGCGCTGTTGACCATGGTCAGCGGGGCGATCTTGGGCGAGATCCGGCGCGGGCCCTGCTCGGTCAGTACGGCGTGCTGGTCGTCGTAGAAGGGGAGGCCGCCGTGGGCGGAGCCGATGACGACCGCGACCCGGTCGCTGTCCCAGACCGAGGGATCGAGTCCGGCGTCCGCGACGGCCTCGCGCGCGGCCAGTACGGCGAGCTGGGAGAAACGGTCCATCAGCCGTCGGGCCGCCACGCCGAGGCGCTGCGCGGTGTCCAGGTCGCCGGCGCCGATGGAGTACATGAAGTCGCAGGGCAGGTCGCGGAGTTCCTCCCGGGGAACCACGGACGACGGGGAGACCTCACCGCGCGTGACGTTCCGCCACACCTCGTCGGCTCCCACTCCTGCCGCCGTGACCAGGCCGAGCCCCGTCACCGCCGCCGTGAAGGGCGGAGCAGCCGGCCTGGTCACCCGAGGGTCCTGTTGTGCACGAGGGCCACGAGCTCGCCCACGGTGTTCCTGGAGGTCAGCGAGGCGTCCTCCAGGTCGATTTTCATCCGGCCCTCGATGATGACGCGGAATTCCTCCAGGGCGAGCGAATCCATGCGCAATTCGTAGAGCGGGATCTCCGGGCGGACAGCCGCCGGGTCGACTCCGAATTCCTGCACCATCAACGCGCTGACGACGTCTGTCGCACTGGCCACCGGTCGCTCCTCTGAGTTCGTCCGGCAACCTTTATACGCGCCTGCCCGGAAGGCTCCGCACCTCATTCGCCCGATGTAATGACGACTAGTGCGTGCGTACGTAAATTCGCTGAAACCGGGGGGATTTCAGTGCACGTGCAGTCCGCCGGCCGACTGCGGCCTGTCTCGCGGGACGGGGGCCGGGGGCCGGGGAGATGGTCGCGCTCGTCGGCGCCGCCAGGACCTGGGTGAACGCCGTCAGGACCCACCAGGAGGTCATCGCCCCGCGCAACCTGGTCGCGGCCGAACCGCACCGTTTCCCCGGACTCGGCAGGGCATGGCAGGGCAGAGGCAGCTCGTCGTCCCCGACCTGGAGACCGCGATCATCCAGCTGTACGCGCTGCCGGCCTTCCCGCACATGGTCTTCGGCGCGTACGGCACGGCCATCGACGACGGCCTCACCGAGCGCCTGATCACCGGCGGCGTGGACATGTTCCAGAGCCACTACGGCCCGCAGGACCCGCGGGAAAAGTGACAGGAAAGGCGGAGGGGCCGGGAAGCGTCTTGCCGGCCCCTCCGCTCAGGGCGTCACCGCGTCACCGCGTCACCGCGTCACTTCTGCTTCTCTTCGCCGCCGCTGCCGTACGGGCGGGTGATCGCTTCCAGGAAGTGGCCGACCGGGTCCACGAAGTACATGCCGCGACCACCGTCATTGCGGTTGATCTCGCCCGGCCGCTTGCCGTGCGGATCGGCGTAGTACGTGATCGCGGCGCCCTTGACGCGCTGGAAGATGCCGTCGAACTCCTCCTCCGTGACGAGGAAGGCGTAGTGCTGGGCGGCGATCGTCTCCGCGGGGACGGTCGCGAAGTCCAGCGTGACGCCGTTGCTCAGCTCGATGGCGATGAACGGGCCCCACTCGGCCGAGATCTCCAGGCCCAGGAAGTGGGCGTAGAACTCGGCGGATTCCCGGTTGTTCCGGGAGTGGACGATGGTGTGATTCAGCTGTACCGACACTGTGGAATGCCTCCGTAAGGCAAACTCACGGGCTACCTCCATGCCTCACCCGGCCGGTGACCGACACGCGATGCCGTACGGGCGATCCTAGGACGGACTCCCGTATCTGTCATGTGATGCGGGCAGCGGCCGGGACCTGCGGCGCGGCCACCTCTTTCGAGTGCCGGCGACCGGCTTCCGGTACGGCTGCCCGGACCGGTCCGGTATCCATAGGGTTGGGCGAAGAGTGGGAAGGGGCCCCTGGAAGCGATGGACGAACGGGCATACACGCACCCGGGCCTGATGCCCGTTCAGGGGATGCGGGCGGGTGACCACGCGTTCCTCGGTTACGACGACGACAAAGCCAACTGGGACGCGCTCGTCACCTACACCCGCTCCGGGCTGGCGCGCGGCGAGAAAGTGATCGTCTTCGCGGCGCCGCAGCTCGACCCCGACGACGTACGCATGCGCCTGGACGGGACCAGCCCGCTGCTCGCCGAGGCCCGCGGGCGGGGACAGCTGACGCACAGCAGCATGCGCGCGCTCATCCGGCCCGATCGCCGCTTCACCCCCGAGCGGCAGTGGGAGCGCCTGCGCGAAGAGACCTCGCTCGCCGTCGCGCAGGGGTACCGGGGGCTGCGGGCGTTCATCGACATGCACTGGGTGGCGGATCTCGACGCCGATGTCGCCGCAATGATGCACCGCGAGTCCCACGCCGGGCACCTCTTCGACGGCCGGCCCTACAACGAGATCTGTTCCTACGACCGGCGCGCGTTCGACGGCGACGTACTCGACGCCATGTCCGAGGCGCACCCGCGCTCGCTCCTCTCCGCCCTCGGGGAGTTACGCATCCTGCACGCGGACGACTCGGTCAGGATCGCGGGCGAGGCCGACCACGCCACGCGTGAGCCCTTCGTGACCGCCCTGCGCGACGCCCTCGATCGGACCGCCGGATCCCGGCTGCTGGTGGATCTGATGTCTCTGCACTTCCTCGGCGTACGGTGCGCCCTCGACCTCATCGAACTCGTCGATCACATCCACCACGCCGCCGGGGCCACCGGGACCGCCGGGACCGCCGGACACGGCGGCGTCGAGATCCGCTGCGGCACCGCACAGGCGGTGCTGCTGCGCAGACTCGGCTCGGACAGGGTCCGGCGCCTCACGCTGACGGAGGCGGTCCGGGAATGGTGACCGGAGGGGTGCACCTCAACGGCGGCGGACCGCGGGAGCGGCTGCTGGAGCTCACGTTCGTCCAGGACGACCTGCCCCGGCTGCGCGTACTGGTCGACCAGTACGCCGCCTGGGCGGGACTCGCGGAGCCCCGGAGGGGCGACTTCGTCCTCGCGGCGGACGCCGTGGCGACGAACGCCGTCGAGCACGGCGGCGGGGGCGGCAGGCTGCTGCTGCGCCGCGCCTCCGGCGCGCTCGAATGCACGGTCAGCGACTCGGGGCCCGGTTTCGCTCCCTCCGTCATCCCGGAGCTGGCGCCGGGGCTCGGCGGCAGCCACTGCGGCCGGGGGTTGTGGCTCACGCGCCTGATCACGGACCGGCTGGCCATCACGGGCGGGGCGGGCGAGGCGGGTGGAACGGGTGGGCCGGCCGGGAGCGTGGTGACGTTCGCCATGGTGCTGCCGGGCTGAGGCGACCGGTCCGGCCGGTTACTCGGGTTACGCGGGTTACGCGGGGGCGGTGAGTTCGGCGGCGCCGAAGGAGACGTCGAAGCGGTCGCACCAGATGCTGACGCTGGTGAGGCCCTTCAGGTCGAGGCCGGTGGGCAGCGCGTAGTTCTGGTCACCCTTGTTGCCCTTCAGCTTGCCCAGGCTGACGTACGTGCCGTCGTCGAAGACGTGCCAACCGGCCTTGCCCTCCTTCACCGGCGCGTCGGTGAGCCAGACGTGCAGGTCGGGGCCGTTGCTGGTGTCGAGGTTCTCCAGGCGCAGGGTGTGGGAGCCGTCGGGGAGCCGGATGACCTTCGCCGTACCGGTGGTGCGGTGCTCGTGGCTGATCAGGGAGCCGGAGGCAAGGGTCCGGGGGATGGAAGGGGCGGAGGGGGCAGCCGGGGTGGCCGGGGTGGTCGTCTCGGTGTCCGGGATGGCCGGGGCGGCCGGTGGGGTGGCGGGGGCCGCGACAGGGAGTTCGTCCCGCACCGTGTCGTCCACCCACAGCTTCCACGGCTGGAACCAGTACAGACCCACGCCGGCCACCACGACGGCGGCGAGCAGCGCTCCGACGACCACGGGCTTGCCGAGTATGCGATTCATGCGCCCATTCAACGCCCGAAAGCCCGCTCCGGCTTCGGCTGTTCCGGTGACGAAAGCCTTACGGCGCTAGCCCGGTGGAGGGGATTTCCGTGTCGTACGGCTAAAAACCGGCCCGGTCGTGGGACGAGACGCACATGCCTGCCTTGTGCCCCGGCCCGGTCCCGCGCGCGGTGCGACGCGGTGTGCTGACGGCGCTGCTGGTACTCACCGCGGTTCTCGCCGTGGTGCTGGGCGAGAGGGGCGCCGTACAGGCCCGGTCGCCGGTGATGCCCGCCGCCGAAGCGGCGCTGGGGGCCGGGGCCGAGGGCCAGCCGTCGGACGCCGCCGACAGTGAGGCGCGCGGGGGCGGCGAGGGGTCCCGCGGGGCCCGGCGGGGGCGCGCGAGGGGCCGCACGGCAAGCGCGGGGGTGGTGGTGTCGTACCGGCGTGCGCGGAGCGGGCACCGGCTCCCGCGCCCGGCGGCCCGGCCCCGGGGCTTGGGGCTGCCGGTCGAGGGGCCGTTGGCGCGCGCGGTACGGCGGTGTGTGGTGCTGCGCTGCTGAGGGGGCCCGCGCCTGCGCGCCATGCTCCACGTGCCTGCGCGCCACGCGCCTGCGCGCCACGCGCCTGCGCCTCGCTTCAGCGCTGAACCCCCTCGACCGTAAGGACGTTCACCATGCCCATCGATCCGTACGCCGCCCTGAACGCCATGCTGCGCGCCGAAGTCGCCCGCTCGTCCGATCCGTCCGCCGTGGACCCGTCCCCGGAGCGGCACGAGCCGCAGCAGTGCGACAGGGGCGGCGAAAGCGGCGGCGAAGAGGGCCCGACGGCCGGATGCCGCCCCTGACGGCTCCTCCCCGGCCGTAGAAACCGGTGGTGGGCTCGCCCGCCGCAGTCCGGCACCGTCGACCCGGCCGAGCGCCGGCGGGTCACCCGGGTCGTCGCCACCGACGAGGTACGGAAGAGTTCCGCACTCGACCGCCTGCCGCACGAGTTCGCCCCGTAGCGGAACGCCCGGAACACGTAGCGGAACGCCCGGAACACAAGGCGGCGGCGGTCCCGGGCCCGGGCCGGACCGGAACCGCCGCCGCCTTCCCCGCGCCTTCCCCACAGCGCCTGAGCTGCGCTTACGCCCGACAGGAGCCCCGCCCGAGCCCGGAGTAGGGTAATGCGTAGGCAAAGCAGCCGGCCGCTTTGTGTGCTTTCGGCCGCCGCCCGGAAGTCCGTCCCTGCCGCGGCCGGGCAGCAGACCGGGAGGCAGAGCATGAGTACGCGCCGCACCACGCTGCCGGGCGTCGGCACGCAGTACGACTTCACCACCGACAGCGGCCAGCACATCTCCGTCGTCGCGCACAAGGACGGGCGGCGCTTCCTCGGCTTCTACGACCGCGACGACCCCGACGCGTGCCTGCTCTCCGTACCCCTGACGCCCGACGAGGCCACGGCCCTCTCCCACCTCATCGACGCGGAGCCCGCCGACGCCGTGCGCACGGACGGGATCGACCTCGTCACCGAGCACATCCCCGTGACCGGCAAGTCCCCGTACGCCGGACGGCCGCTCGGCGACACCCGGGCGCGCACCCGCACCGGCGCCTCGGTCGTCGCCGTGCTCCGGCGGACCGCCGTGTCGCCGTCACCCGGACCGGACTTCCGGCTGTCCGTCGGGGACACGCTGGTCGCCGTCGGCACGCGCGAGGGCGTCGACGCGCTCGCCGGGATCATCGCGGGGGGCTGAACCGTGCACAACACCGCCGCGCTGCTGATCGAACTCGGCACGCTCATCCTCGCGCTCGGCCTCATCGGCAGACTGGCGGGACGGGTCGGCCTCTCCCCCATACCGCTCTATCTGCTGGCCGGACTCGCCTTCGGGCACGGCGGGCTGCTGCCGCTCGACGCCAGCGAGGACTTCGTGGCCGTCGGCGCCGACATCGGCGTCATCCTGCTGCTGCTCCTGCTCGGGCTGGAGTACAGCGCGTCCGAGCTGGTCACCAGCCTCAGGACCCAGTACCCGTCGGGCGCCGTGGACTTCGTCCTCAACGCGACACCGGGCGCCGCCGCCGCGCTCCTCCTCGGGTGGGGGCCGGTCGCCGCCGTCGCGCTCGCGGGCGTCACCTGGATCTCGTCGTCGGGCGTCATCGCCAAGGTCCTCACCGACCTGGGCCGCCTCGGCAACCGCGAGACCCCGGCCGTGCTCGGCATCCTGGTGATCGAAGACCTCTCGATGGCGGTCTACCTGCCGCTGCTGACCGCGCTGCTCGCGGGCGTCGGCCTGGCGGGCGGCAGCGTGGCGCTGGTGATCGCGCTCGGTACGGTCGGGATCGTCCTGTACCTCGCGCTGCGCCACGGGCGCCTCATCAGCCGGGCCGTGTCGTCCGACAACCCCGAGATGCTGCTGCTCGTCGTACTCGGGCTGACGGTGCTGGTGGCCGGTGTCGCGCAGCAGCTCCAGGTCTCGGCGGCGGTCGGCGCGTTCCTGGTCGGCATCGCGCTGTCGGGGGACGTGGCGGAGGGCGCGCGCACGCTCCTCGCACCCCTGCGGGACCTCTTCGCCGCTGTCTTCTTCGTCTTCTTCGGCCTGTCGACCGTTCCGGCGGACATCCCGCCGGTGCTGCTGCCCGCGCTGCTGCTGGCCGTCGTGACGGCGTTCACGAAGATCCTCACCGGCTGGTACGCCGCCCGGCGGGCCGGCATCGGCACGCGGGGCCGGCTGCGGGCGGGCGGGGCGCTGGTGGCGCGCGGCGAGTTCTCGATCGTGATCGCGGGCCTGGCGGTGGCGACGGAACCCCGGATCGGGCCGATCGCGGCGGCGTACGTGCTGATCCTGGTCCTCCTGGGCCCCCTGGCGGCGCGCTGGACCGAACCGCTGGTTTCGCGGATGCGGCGGGGACGGGGGCGGGGGAAGGGGGCCGGGCGGACGGCCGGGGCGCGGGAGCCGGGCCCGCCGTCCCTCCACCGCGAGGCGGTCGGCCTGACGGCGCACGTGGCGCCGGAGCCGGAACGCGGCGCCTGAGCGGGACTGCGGGCCGCCGTGGAATACGACGGGAGAGCGCACCGTTGCAGTATTTGTTCAATATTCAACTAGAGGCTTCCCCGCCTCGGAGGTGAGCGCTGTGCAGTTCGGGATCTTCACCGTCGGCGATGTGACGACCGACCCCACCACCGGCAGGACGCCGACCGAGCGCGAGCGCATCAAGGCCATGACGGCCATCGCGCTCAAGGCCGAGGAGGTCGGACTCGACGTCTTCGCGACGGGCGAGCACCACAACCCGCCCTTCGTCCCCTCGTCGCCCACGACCATGCTGGGCTGGATCGCCGCGCGCACCGAGAACATCATCCTGTCCACGTCCACCACGCTGATCACCACCAACGACCCGGTGAAGATCGCCGAGGACTACGCGATGCTCCAGCACCTGGCCGACGGCCGGGTGGACCTCATGACGGGACGCGGCAACACCGGCCCCGTCTACCCGTGGTTCGGGCAGGACATCCGCCAGGGCATCCCGCTCGCCGTCGAGAACTACGCGCTGCTGCACCGCCTGTGGCGCGAGGACGTCGTCGACTGGGAGGGCAGGTTCCGCACGCCCCTCCAGGGCTTCACCTCCACACCGCGCCCGCTGGACGGCGTACCGCCCTTCGTCTGGCACGGCTCCATCCGCTCCCCCGAGATCGCCGAACAGGCGGCGTACTACGGCGACGGCTTCTTCCACAACCACATCTTCTGGCCGGCCGACCACACCAAGAGGATGGTCGCGCTGTACCGCGAGCGCTACGCCCACTACGGGCACGGCACCCCGGACCAGGCGATCGTCGGGCTCGGCGGCCAGGTGTTCATGCGGAAGAACTCCCAGGACGCGGTGCGCGAGTTCCGTCCGTACTTCGACAACGCGCCGGTGTACGGGCACGGGCCCTCCCTGGAGGAGTTCACCGAGCAGACCCCGCTGACCGTCGGCTCGCCGCAGCAGGTCATCGAGAAGACGCTGGCCTTCCGCGCGTACGCGGGCGACTACCAGCGCCAGCTGTTCCTGCTCGACCACGCGGGCCTCCCGCTCAAGACCGTCCTGGAACAGCTCGACCTGCTCGGCGAGGAGGTCGTCCCGGTGCTGCGCGAGGAGTTCGCGAAGAACCGCCCGGCGAACGTGCCGGACGCGCCGAGCCACGCGTCCCGGGTGGCCGCGGCGACCGCACAGGAACAGGAAGACAGCGAAGAGGTGACGTCATGAAGGCGGTACGGCATGACGGAATCCGTGAACCAGGAATCACGCCCCGAGCTGCCCTCGGAGGCGGACGGCACCGCGCACCTGTTCCGTGCGATCGGCAGACAGATCCGGGTGCTGCGCGAGAACCTCGCCATGAGCCAGAGGGAACTGGCCACGGCGACCCACTGCGGTCTCGACCTCATCTCCGCGATGGAACGGGGCGTACGGACGCCGCAGCCGGAGTTCCTGGACCGGGCCGACGGCGCGCTGAAGGCGGGCGGGGTGCTGCGGGCGGCGATTCCGGACGTACGGGAGGCGCAGGCGCGGGCTCGGACGCGGCACCCGGATTGGTTTCGTGATTACGCGAAGGCGGAGGCGGACTCCGTCGTGCTCCACGAGTACGCCAACCAGGCCATGCCCGGCTTGCTTCAGACAGAGGACTACGCCCGAGCAGTCTTCACCCAGCGTCGTCCCTTGCTGGACGAGGAGACGATCGAAAAGCGCTTCGCAGACCGGCTCGCGCGTCAGCAAATATTCGAACGCTGGCCGGCGCCTACCTTCAGCTACGTACTTGAGGAGGCGGTTCTCCAACGACCGATCGGCGGCCAAAGTGTCCACAAGGACCAGTTGAGGCAACTGCTGCGATACGGTCGAATGCGCCCCATCGAGCTACAGGTAATGCCAACCGGCCGCGAGGAACACCCAAGCATGGACGGGCCGTTCACTCTTCTGACGCCCAGAGGGCGCCATCAGGTTGCGTACACGGAAATCCAGGGCTACCCCCGGCTGATCACTGACTCCGAAGGGGTCAGCACCTTCACCGAACGCTATGGGATCATCCGAGCCCAGGCTCTCACGCCCAGGGAGTCGCTGGCACTGATCGAGAAGATGCTGGGAGAACGATGAACACCACGGAACTCCACTGGTTCAAGTCCAGCTACAGCGGCGGTGAAGGCGGTACGTGCGTCGAAGTCGCCTACGACTGGCGCAAGTCGAGCTACAGCGACGGCGAGGGCGGCCAGTGCGTCGAGGTCGCCGCGCACCCCACCACCATCCACGTCCGCGACTCCAAGGTCACCGAAGGCCCGCAGCTCGCGGTCGCCCCGGACTCCTGGGCCGCGTTCGTCTCGTACGCCCGCGCCTGACTCCGTCCGGCCAACTGTCGGCCTTCGGGACCTGGTTGAGGTCCTGAAGGCCGTCATGCTCCGATCGGTGCCGCGTCGGACCGACGTCCTCGTCGTTTCACGGAGGCGACTACGGCAGCGAAGGCGGCGGTCACGGCGAGGCTCCCCATCAGGACCGTCACCACGCCGACCATGAAGAGGCCGCTGGCGTCGTCCGACCAGTCGTAGAAGGCCGCGACGGTGAGGCCGAGCGGGACGCCGGGCACGGCGAGGGCGAAGTGGTGCCGGGACGCCGCCCAGTACACCGGCGCGAGCAGCGTCAGCACCAGTCCGATCACCTGCCACGCCTCGTACGGGCCGGTCGACGACCCGTCGGGTTGCACGTCGTAGTGCTGGTCCCAGCCCAGCCAGGCGGCCCACGCCGCCACCGCCACCACAGTGGGCACGAAGGTCACCAACAGGTGGAGAACGGGTTCCGGCAGTCGCTGTCGCATGGCCCGAGACTTCCGCCTCCACTCGTGACCGACCAGAGCGCACGTACTCAGATGCATGCGAGTACGTCGACGTGCGGCCAAGTGGATTGGTCGCCTCCGCCGAGTACGTCCCGCATGATGTCCGGCATGAACCACATAGCCAAGGGTGCCAACTCCTTCGTACCGACCGTCGCTCTCCGCGTCGCCGTGCGCCATGAACTCCGGCCCGGAGCCCCGTTGGTCGACGCCTGTGCTCTGCTGCTGGACGTGAGCGGCAGGGCGCGCAGGGACGCCGACATGGTCTTTCACGGCAGGCCGGTCCATCCCTCGGGCGCGGTACGGCACGTGGGCGACGCCCGTGACGCCTCCGCGCAGTGGCTCGAACTCGATCTGCCCCGCATCGAGGCGACGGTCGAACGCGTCCTGGTCGTGTGCTCGACGGACAACGGCACGGTCGGGGCCTTGGGGGAACCGACGGTGGAGGCGTTCGCACCGGACGGTGTCTCGGTCGTCCGCTACACGGTGACGGACGCTACGACGGAGACAGCGTTCGTCTTCGGCGAGTTCTACCGTCGCGCGGGCGGCTGGAAGTTCCGTGCGGTGGGCCAGGGCTACGCCTCCGGACTGGCGGGCCTCGCGACGGACTTCGGCATCGCGGTGACGGCCGGGGGGACGGCCGGGGGGACGGCCGGGGGGACGGCCGGGGGGACGGCCGGGGGGACGGCTCCCGCGCCGCCCGTACCGCTTCCGGTTCCGGTTCCGCCGTCGCCCGGCCCGGTTCCGCTCACGGGGCTGTCGAAGACCAGTGGTCCGCCTCCGTTCGCACCGACGGCGCCCGTATCCGCCGGTCAGGTCCCCTTCGCAGCGCCCCAGCCCGCCCCCAGCGCCCCGTCGCCCTTCGCACCGCCCCAGCCCGCCCCGGCAGCCGTTCCCACGGCACCGCCTGTCTCGCCGACGCAGGCTTCTCCCGGGGGCGCGTGGACCTTCGGACCGGTCTTCGAGCCGTACACCGTCGAGGGGAAGGGGAGGCAGGTCGTCACCGTGGACCGTAGCGTTCCGCCGGGTCCCGTCCTGGTCGAGATGGTGTGTGAAGGCGACGGCGACTTCTGCGTCTACAGCCTGAACAAGCGGAACAAGGACGACAAACTGGTCTTCAATTCCGCTCTGGAGAACTTCCACGGCACTGCGGCTGTCGATGCGCTCGAAGGCCACCCGCTGCGCCTGCGCGTGCAGGCTGACCATCGGTGGACGCTGACCTTCAAGCCACTCGCCCACGCACGCCGGCTTGAGAGCGAACTGACCGGCCGCGGTCCTGAAGCGCTGCTCTACCTGGGGCCGGTGGCAGATCTCACGGTGAGGTTCCGCGATCAGACCGGGGGGAGCGACCACTTCATGTACGGATACGAGGTCGCCGGCCACACGGCCATCGCCGACGCCCCCCAGAGCCTCCTGGTCAATGAGGCCGGTCGCAGCAGCAGGGTGAGCGCTCCTCTCGCCCAGGGGCCCCTCCTCCTCCTGTTCCAGTCCACCGAAGGCTCGTGGCGGATGAAGGTCCGCGCGGTCTGAGAAGACTCCGGAGAGGCGGTGGCCGTGCCGGCCGGTTCCGCCGCGATGCCGCAGCCGATGCCGATGCCGATGCCGGAACGGTGCGCCGCTGCCGGGCTCCCCGGCCTGAACCGGCCCGTGGGGGCATTTCGCTGGGCATATGCGGGAGTTGGGCGCGGTGCTGTACGGTGACCACATCATCACCCTTCGTGTCCGACCGGACACGGGGCGGTCCCCGGCGGTGCTGGAACACCATCCGAGGACCTTCACCTTCGAGGACCAACAGGAGTCCCGAGGATGCTTCGGCATGCTATCGCGCCCCTTCGGCGCTACACGAAGGCTTCGCACGACGTCGTGCAACATCCGCGTCTGAACAGCGACGCGAAGATCCTGCTCCTGTACGTACAGGGTCTCCCCGAGGGCTCGACCGCAAAGTCCCTCAGCGCGCACGCGGAACGTCTCGGGATCAAGGGCCGGGCGTACCAGAAGGTCAAGCAACTCCTCGGCGCCTGCGGCTTCCTGCACGAGTGGCGCCACCAGAACGAGCGTGGCCGGTGGGTGACCGACCAGCTCCTCGCCAACGTCCGCCTCACCCCCCAGGAGGCGACGGCCGTCCGGGACGGCGGTCTGCCGAGTACGCACATGCGGACGGTCGGTGAACCGGCTCCTCGGGTGGTCGGTGACTCCCCTCCGGGGGACAACAACGGGGAGAAGAACACTCCCCACCCACCCCCCAAGCCCCAGGAGCCCGAAACGGAACCGGCGGCCCCTGCCGCCGAGGGCGTCACCGAAGAGGTCACCGACGACTCCGAACGCGCACTCGCGGAGAACGTGCTGCTGTCCCTGCGCCAGACGCGGCGCGAACTGCACCTGGGTGAGCGTGAGGCCCGTACGCTCTCCGCCGTCGCGGCCGACTGGCTGCGCAGGGGCATCAGCGCAGCGGACCTGCGTCACGCGCTGACCAGCGGACTGCCACCGACCGGCGTCCGGTCCGCCGTCGGGTTCCTGCGGCACCGACTGACCGAGAAAATGCCGCAGGAGCGGGCCGTCGTACGCCCGTCGCACGACCGCCCTTCGCACGACGCCCCGCCCCGGCCCAAGCCCCTCGTCACCTGCGAGGGACCCGGCCCCGAACACCTCTTCCGCCCGCTGGACGACGAGACGCACTGCGGACGCTGCCGCCAGGACGCGGCCTGGGAGGCCCACACCGCGAAGTACCCGCCCCACGGCTCGGAGCCGGTACCGGGCCAGTACAGGCGGAGGTGGGATGGCGGCTGAGCCCGTTCGAGTCCGCAGGCTGACCGACCGGCCGAGGCCGTACGAGCCGCCTTCGACACCCCGTACGGCCCGGTCCCGAAGAGTGGTTCTGGATCAGGACGGTTGGCGACTGCACCAGTCGACTCCTGAAGGTGCCGCGTTCGCGGCCACTCAGTCGAGACAGAACTCGTTGCCCTCGATGTCCTGCATCACGAGGCACGACTCGTTGTCGTCATCGGCAAGCAGGAGGCGCCCGCGTACCGCGCCGAGCGGGACCAGTCGTGCGCATTCGGCCTCAAGCGCGGCCAGGCGCTCTTCACCCACGAGCCCGGTGCCGACCCGCACGCACAGATGCACCCGATTCTTGACGACCTTCCCTTCGGGAACGCGCTGGAAGAACAGTCGCGGGCCCACGCCTGAGGGATCAGCGCATGATGCGAACGCCGGCCCCTGATACGCAGGCGGCAGCGAGCGATCGAAATCGTCCCACGTAGCAAAACCCTCCGGTGGCGGCGGTACGACGTACCCCAACACCTCGGACCAGAAACGAGCGACGCGCTCAGGTTCTGCGCAGTCGAAGGTGACTTGGAACTGCTTGATCGACGCCATCGGTTCATCGTAGAGGCGGGGTCTTTCGTCGTCTCCATGGGCCCGGCCGCCTACGCGGTGCGATGCGACCGCATCGATCGCACGTGGCCGTGATCGCTGCCGCAGGGCCGGTGCCGGTGCCGGTGCCTACGATGACGTGATGGCTCATGATCCGATCCAGTACGTACGGTTCCAGGGCACGGTTCCCCGGGCGCGGGGGAACTTTCCCGGGGTCTTCGGGCTCGTCAACGGCCTTGCGCGGGAGGGGAAGCTGACCGCTGCGCAGGAGCGGTTCCGGCGTACGCACAACGACTGGTACGACGCGGCGTACACCGACCCGAGCACCGTCGACCCGGCCGTCTACGACGAGCGCGTCAATCCGGGCGCGGCGGCCTGGTTCAAGCCCACCGCCGTGGAGCTGATCGCACGTGTGGGCGGCTATCTGGAGATCCTGGCGGCCCACGGCGTCGAGTGGCAGCTCGTGCGGTCGGCCGATCCGGGGCGCGTCGTCTACGAGGACGCGCACCAGATCGTCGTCGTCCCGCACGAGAGCGGGGAGCGGCGTGGCAGCCGCGGCCGCTGACTACGGCGCGGCGGGGCCGGTGGCGCGCAGCGCTCAGATGCCGAACTCCGTGGGCGGCACACCGAGAGCGGCGCAGGCCTCGCGAATGGCGTACTGCTCGGACGGCTCGAAGTACCCGTCGGCGCCTGCGACGACCATGCCGGTCTGGATGACCGCGCGGGCCTCCGCGGGCTTCTTGGCGGCCTTGCCGATCACCTGGAGCACCTCGGCCTTGCCCAGCTCGAAGTTGGCCAGGAGCCGGTCCACATGCTGGTTGAAGCGCTGGCGGAGCTGGTCCGCCGGGAAGTTCTGCAGGACCTCGTTGGAGACGATCAGCTCCTCCACACGCTGTCGCTCCGCCGGCTCCACCTGCCCGTCGGCCGCCGCCACCAGTGCGCACATCGCCATGCTGGCGTCCCGGTAGGCGCCGCTCTTGAGCTCGGTCTTGACCGACGCGAGCTGGGTCTTGAACAGCCCGATCAGCTGGGCCTTGGACCCGCCCGAGGACGAGCCCGAGGACGAGCCCGAGGCCGAACCCGGTCCGTGGACCCCGCTCTGCCCGTGGACCCCGCCCTGGCCGTGGACCCCGCCCTGCCCGTGCCCCCCGCCCGTGCCCCGATTGCTCTGGGACTGCTGGAAGCTCTTGGCCTGGTCCTTGATCCGGTCCCAATTCACCACTGGTGCCACCTCGGGTTGTACGGCTGTCGATTGCCTTCGCGTTCTGTCAGGTGAACGTCTCAGGGAGTGACCGGGTTCCCGCAGGGCAAAGCCGGAGTAAAGAAGGCCGTCACTTGCGGTTGTAGAGCCGCATCGTGACCGTGCCGAAGACGACCAGCAGCACCGCCGACCAGCCGAGCGTCCAGCCGATGTCGGCGGCAGGCCAGTTCCCGGCCATCAGTTCCCGCACCGCCGTGGCCACGTGCGTCACCGGACTGTTGTTGACGAACGCCTGGAGCCAGCCCGGCATCGTCTTCGGGTCGACGAAGACATTGCTCAGGAACGTCAGGGGGAAGATCACCATCATGCTGACGCCCATCACCGACTTCTCGGTGCGCAGGAACAGGCCGAACATCGTCCAGATCCACGAGAACGCGAACGCGAAGACCATCAGCAGCGCCACACCGGCCACGACGCCGAGCACCCCGCCGTGCGGGCGGTAGCCGATGATCAGGCCGACCGTCAGCATCACGACGGACGCGATCAGGTAGCGGATCACGTCACCGAGCAGGTAGCCGACCATCGGCGCCGGGCGCCAGATCGGCAGCGTACGGAAGCGGTCGAAGACGCCCTTGGTGATGTCGGTGTTGACGGAGACACCCGTGTACATGGTGATCATGACGATGCTCATGGTCAGGATGCCGGGCAGCAGGAACTGGATGTACTCCGCCACCGATCCGGCCAGCGCTCCTCCGAAGAGGTAGGTGTACATCAGCACCATCATGATGGGGAACGCCGTCACGTCGAAGAGCTGCTCCGGCACGTGCTTGATCTTGAGCATGGCGCGCCAGCCGAAGGTGAGGGACGCGGAGAGCGCGCTGGGGCGCCGCGGCCGGTCCTTGCTCACGAGAAGCGCGGCCAGTTCCCCGGCCTTCGGTGCTTCGAGGGCGAGTGCGTCGAGGCCCTTGTTCTTGTCCTTGGTCGCGACGGTGCTCATGCCGTGGCTCCTGCCGTCGTCTCGTCCGCCGTCTCGCTCTTCTGATCCGTCAGGGCCAGGAAGACCTCGTCGAGGCTGGGCTGGCCGAGCGCGAAGTTGTCCACGGTGATGCCCGCCGCCGTGAGCTCCGACAGCGCCCGCGCGGCCTGCTCCGCCGCGCCGAGGTCGCTCGCGTGCCCGTCGACCGTCGCCGTCAGGGCGACCGGGTCCGCGTCCAGCTGTACGGCGGTGTTCAGCGCCCGCGTCAGCACCCGCTCGGCCTCGGGGCGCTGCGCCGGGTCGCGCAGCCGCAGGTGTACGGAACCGGAGCCGACCGACGCCTTGAGCTCGCCCTTCGTGCCCTCGGCGATGACCTTGCCCCGGTCGATCACGGCGATGCGGGACGCCAGGTGGTCGGCCTCGTCCAGGTACTGCGTGGTCAGCAGCACCGTCGTGCCCTGCGCCACGACCGCCCGCACGATGTCCCACACCTGGTTGCGGCTGCGCGGGTCGAGGCCGGTCGTCGGCTCGTCGAGGAAGAGCAGGTCGGGTGTGTTGAGGATGCTCGCGGCGATGTCGATGCGGCGCCGCATGCCGCCGGAGTAGTTCTTGACCTGCCGGCCGGCCGCCTCCGCGAGCCCGAACGCCTCCAGGAGCTGGGCCGACCTGGCGCGTGCGGCGGGCTTGGAGTGGCCGAGGAGGCGGCCGAGGAGCACCAGGTTCTCCGTACCGGTCAGGTCCTCGTCGACCGACGCGTACTGACCGGTGAGGCTCACCCTCCCGCGCACCGCGTCGGCTTCCCGCACCACGTCCTTGCCGAAGACGTGCGCCTCGCCGCCGTCCGGGCGCAGCAGGGTCGCGAGCATCTTCACGGCGGTGGTCTTGCCGGCGCCGTTGGGCCCGAGGACGCCGTACACGGTGCCGGTCGGCACGGCGAGGTCGATGCCGTCGACGGCCCGGTTCCCACCGAACACTTTGACCAGGCCCGTCGTCTCGACGGCGAGCTCCGGGCCGGGGTGTCCACTCATGTCTTCCGCCCCTCCGGGGAGGTCGATCGGAACCTCTTTCCCAGTGTTGACCGCCCCCGCCCTCAGAAGTAATCGTTCTTTGGTCCTACGGCTCGGATCGGCTCGGACCGGCCCAGTTCGGCGAGCACCCCCAGGGCGTACGACAGCGCCTCGGCGGACGGGGACGCCAGGCCGATCCGGACCGCGTCCGGGGCCGTGTGCGGGGGTACGGCGAAGGCCCGGCCCGGGGAGAGCGCGATGCCCCGGGCCGCGGCCGCCGCGACGAAGGTGTCCGTACGCCAGGGCGCGGGCAGCTCCCACCAGCAGTAGTACGCGTGCGGGTCGGTGCGGACGCGGAAGCCGCCCAGGTGACGCCGGACGAGGCGGTGGCGGGCGGCGGTGTCCGCGCGCTTGGCGGCGGTGACGGCGGCCACCGTGCCGTCGGTGATCCAGCGGACGGCGGCCTCCAGGTTGAAGCGGGCGGCGGTCCAGGCGCCGGAGCGCAGGGCGTCGGCGAGCAGGCCGGTGCGGGCGGTGGGGGCGACCAGGAAGCCGGTGGTCAGGCCGGGGGCGAGGCGCTTGGAGAGGCTGTCGACGAGGACCGTGCGGCCGGGGGCGTGGGCGGCCAGGGGAGCGGGGGCCGTGGGGGCGAGGAAGGCCCAGGTGGTGTCCTCGACCGCGTCGATGCCCAGCCGGGCGCACACCGCCGCCAGGTGGGCCCTGCGCTCCTCGCTCATCGTCACCGCCGTCGGGTTGTGCAGGGTCGGCTGTACGTACACCGCGCTGAGCGGCGCGCTCCGGTGCGCGGCGGACAGCGCGTCGGGGCACAGGCCGTCACCGTCCGCCGCGATCGGCACCAGGCTCACCCCGAGGCGTTCCGCGACGGCCTTCACCAGCGGATACGTCAGCGCCTCGACGCCGAGCCGGCCCCCCGGGCCTACGCACGAGGCGATGGCCGCGGCGATGGCCTGGCGGCCGTTGCCCGCGAAGAGCAGCTGCCCGGCGTCCGGCCGCCAGCCGCCCCTGGCCAGCAGCGACGCTGCCGCCTCCCGCGCGGCGGGGGTGCCGTCGGCGGCTGCCGGGCGGGTGGCCGCTTCCAGGACGTCGGGGCGCAGGAGGCCGGTGAGCGACCGCGCCATGAGTTCCGACTGGCCTTCCGCCACGGGGTAGTTGAGCTCCAGATTGATTGCGGGGCCGTCCGCCGCCGCCTCCTCCGCGAGGGCGTGTCCGGGCGAGGGCGGCGCGGCCCGGACGAACGTGCCGCGCCCGACCTCGCCCACCGCCAGGCCCCGCCGCACCAGTTCGCCGTACACCCGGATCGCGGTGGAGTTCGCGATCCGGCGGCTGCGGGCGAAGGCGCGCTGCGTGGGCAGCCGGTCGCCGGGGCGCAGCCGGCCCGCCGCGATCTCGGCGGCCACCTGATCGGCCACCCGCCGGAAATCCTCCGCCATCAGGGCCTCCGCTCTTCCGCTTCCGCACCGACATTGCACCGAGAGCAAAGATCCTATTGCACCGAGTAGTTGACCACGTCTAGCCTCCTGCACATGACCACCGCGCAGCTCTCAGCAGACGTCAACGGCATCACCGTCGGCTACACCGACCGGGGCAGCGGCGCCCCCCTCGTCCTGGTCCACGGCCACCCCTTCGACCGCACGATGTGGGCCCCGCAGGTCGACGCCTTCTCCGCCACCCACCGCGTGATCGTCCCCGACCTGCGCGGTTACGGCGAAAGCCAGGTCGTCCCCGGCACCACCCCGCTCTCCGTCTTCGCCACGGACATCGCGGCCCTGCTCGACCACCTCGGCATCGAGCGCGCCGTGCTCGGCGGGCTCTCCATGGGCGGCCAGATCGTCATGGAGTGCTACCGCCTCTTCCCCGGGCGCATCACCGGCCTGGTCCTCGCCGACACCTTCCCCGCCGCCGAGACGGAAGACGGCAAGCGGTGGCGCAACTCCCTCGCCGACCGGCTGCTCGGTGAGGGCATGAAGGGGTACGCCGACGAGGTGCTGGACAAGATGGTCGCCCCGTACAACACCGAGGCGGCGGCCCATGTGCACCGCATGATGACCGCCGCCTCCCCGGAGGGCGCGGCGGCCGCCCTGCGCGGCCGGGCGGAGCGGCCCGACTACCGCGACCTGCTGACGCGGGTGAGCGTTCCCACGCTGATCGTGGTGGGCCGCGACGACACGTACACGCCCGTCTCCGACGCCGAGGCGATGCACGCGGCGGTCCCCGGTTCGACGCTCGCGGTCGTCGAGTCGGCGGCCCACCTTCCCAACCTGGAACGCCCCGGCGTCTTCAACAGCGCCCTGCGCGCCCACCTGGACCGCTGCGCCCGCCTCGCCCGGTGACGCCGGTGACGCCGGTGACGCCGTAACCGCGCGCTGGAGCTGCACAGCGGCTGGAGGTGTGCTGGGGTGGGGGTGGGGTACTGGAGTGGTCCGAACGATCCGACCGGTCCGACCGATCCGACGGAGGCGAGCCGCCATGGAAGACGCCAACCAGAAGATTCTCGACACCATCGACAGTCTGGTCGGCGAGGAACGCGAGCTGCGCGAGCGCTCCACCCGGAACCTGGGCCTCGACGACACCGAGCGCACCCGGCTGAAGGCTGTGGAGGTCCAGCTCGACCAGTGCTGGGACCTGCTGCGCCAGCGCCGCGCGAAGTCGGAATTCGGCGAGGATCCGGGTGAGGCGAAGGTGCGGCCGGCGGTCGAGGTCGAGAATTACAAGAACTGAATCCGCAGGAACCTACAGAAATCCACAGGAAGTGGACGCATAAACGCGGAGATGTCCCGCTCCCACAAGTTGTCCACAGGCTGTGGACAGTAATGCCGCTCCGAGTCGCTGACGTGCACAAGGAGTTCGACTTCGAGCTGTTGAGGGCATGGCTGAGCAGAGAGCAGGGGGCCGGCTGACGCCGCCCGAGTGGCTGACGCAAGGGCTGCGACCACAGCGGGCACCGGTCCCGTGGGCCGCCGCCGTCCGGGCCGGGATCGCGATGGCCGCGCCGCTCGCCGTCGGGTTCGCCGTCGACCGGCCGGTGTACGGGGCGCTCGTGTCGATGGGCGCGCTGTCCGGCGTCATCGGCGACACCGCCGACGCGTACCGGATGCGCCTGCTCAACATCGCCGTCCCGCAGCTCTTCGGCGCGGTCGGCGTCACCCTCGGCACGCTCGTGTACGGGCACGGGTGGCTCGCCGTCGGAGCCCTGACGCTGGTCGCGCTCGTGTCGGGGATGATCTCGACGATCGGTGCGGTCGCCTCCGTGTCCGGTCTGCTGCTCCTGCTCCAGGCCGTCGTCGGAGCCGGGCTGCCCATGCCGGACCCCTGGTGGACGGCGCCGCTGCTGCTCACCCTGGGCGGCCTCTTCGTCCTCGTACTGACCCTGGTCGCCTGGCCGCTGCGGGGCGGGGTGCCGGAACGGGACGCGGTCGCGGACACGTACCGGGCGGCCGCCGATCTGCTGGAGGCGGCGGGGCGGGACCCGGACACGTACGACACCAGGCGCCAGGCCGTCACGCAGTCCCTGAACACGGCGTACGACCTCGTCCTCGCCCGGCGGGCCCGCGACCACGGCCGCAGGAGTCCGCTCGTACGGCTGCTCGCGCAGCTCAACGTCGTCGTACCGCTCGTCGAGTCGGCACCCGCCGCGCATCTGCGGCGGCGGCCGCTGCCGCCCGAGATCCCGGCCGCCGTGCGGGGGCTGGCGGACGCGGTCGCGGACGGGCGCGCGGGTGCGGCCGAGGCCGGGACGGACCTGCCCGCGCCCACCTCGCAGTCCGGGCGCGCCGTCGACCACGCGCTGCGGCACGCGGCGGCCGTCGTCCTCAGCACCGACTCCGACGCGGCGGACCCGTACGCCAACGTCGACGACCGGCTCGGCCGCCCCGCCGCCCTCGGCGTACGCGTCCGCCGCGCCACCCGCAACGTCCTGCTCTCCCGCGCCTCCTGGCAGTACGGCCTGCGGCTCGCCCTGTGCATCGGCCTGGCGCAGGCGCTCGTCTCGCTCGTCTCCGTACCGCGCTCCTACTGGGTCGCGCTGACCGTGGTGTTCGTACTGAAGCCGGACTTCGGGTCGGTCTTCTCGCGGGCCGTGCAGCGGGCGTTCGGGACGGCGCTCGGTCTGGTGGTCGCCGCCGCGATCCTGGCGGAGCTGGAGCGCGGGTGGTGGGACGTACCGGTGATGGTGGTGCTCGCCGCGCTCATCCCGGTCTTCACGGCGAAGGGGTACGCGTTCCAGACGGCCGCGATCACGCCGGTCATCCTGCTGCTGTCGGACGTGCTGAACCACCAGGGGTTCGGGCTGGTCCTGCCGCGCCTGTACGACAGCCTCCTCGGCTGCGCGATCTCGCTGCTGGCCGGGTACCTGCTGTGGCCGGAGAGCTGGAGCACGCGGGTGGGCGCGCGGCTCGCGGACACGGTCGCGGACACGGCGGGCTATGTGGAGTGCGCGTTCGGCCCGCCCAGCTTCCAGGGCGAACGGCTGCGGCAGCGGCTGCGGCGCCGTCTCTACCGGGACCTGTCGGTCGTCCGCTCCGAATTCCAGCGCGCCCTGACCGAGCCGCCGCCGACCGGGGCGCGGGCGGCGGCATGGTGGCCGCTGGTGGTCGCGACCGAGCGGATCGTGGACGCGACGACGGCGGCCCGGGTCCGCGTCAACCACGGGGCGCAGCCACCGGGCGAGTCGGAAGTGGCGGAGGTTGCACGGGAGTTGCGCGAGCTGGCGGAGGGGCTGCGGGCGAGCGACACGCTGGTGGAGGTACGGACGGACCTCCCCGGCGACGACGAGAGCGTCCTCGCGCCGCTGCGGCAGGAGGTGGCGGCGGCGCGGGCGGTGGCTTCGCCGGTGCGACCACGGGGGTGACGTCGCCGGGCCGGGGGCGGTGGGCGTCTTTCGCGGGGGCTTCGGGGTCGGTGCCGCGCCGGGGCTTGAAAGCGCGGGGCTTCGGGGTCGGTGCCGCGCCGGGGCGTCTCCTCGGGCGTCGAACGTTCGGGTACGGGGATTTCTTCGGGGTGGTTGCGTTCAACGCCCTGCGGGGAGCGCCCCGGCGCGTCCCCTCCCGCCACCGCGCAGAAATTGAGCCCGTCCGGCGATCGAGGACACGCCCGGAGGGCGTCCGGGGGCCCGGGGGGCTTGCCCCCGGTTCGGGAAGGGGCGGGGGGCTTGCCCCCGGTTCGGGAAGGGGCGGGGGGCTTGCCCCCGGTTCGGGAAGGGGCGGGGGG